>JAUNTM010000098.1 GCA_030538675.1 Capnocytophaga sp. | reverse complement strand
ACGAATTTGACCTCGATGAAGACGATTACGGATATTTTGACGACAACGATTATTACCAATAAGCATCACCCAATTCATTTATTTTTATGCTCAATCTGTACACGGCACACATCGACAGCCTTTCCATACACCGAGTCGGTAACCAAAGTAAAAACGAACCATTATTCTTATCCGAAAAGCCTTATCCGCTCAACGATGAGATATTAGGATTGCTTAAAGAATTCTTTCTCAGGCCATTCCGAGACAAAGAAGAAAATTATTTCCGATTTGCCCACGAAACGGATGTGGAATTCAATGAACTGTACCAAATCGCCAATTCAATATTCGACAACGAAAATAAGGTGCATGAACTCTCCAAAGAAATCGCCAAACTCTTACACCAACAGTCCAATCATCCGCATATCAAAAATGGAGAACTCTATGTAAGCCTCCTGCACGACATCTATTTGGATAACGAAAAAACAACCGCTATCGGGATATTCAAATCTGAAATAAAAGACAATTTCCTGCAATTTGAAGAAAACCAAAATCAGTTGGACATCATTATCCAAGAAGGTGTAAATATTCACAAACTCGATAAAGGATGTATTATATTCAACACAAATAAAGAAAAAGGTTACAAAATACTTTCAGTAGATAGCAACCGCTATGATACCAAATATTGGCTTGAAAATTTCCTTAATGTGGATGCTTTGATTGATGAAAATTTTTACACCAAAAAATACTTGAAGTTCAGCCAAGATTTTGCCAAAGACGTAATTCTTCCTGCCGAAGACAAAAAAGAAGAAGTAATGTTCATGAACCGGGCTATCAATTATTTTGCAAAAAATGATGAATTTGAAGAAACCGCATTTGTCAGCGAAGTTATTGACAATCCCGATTTGATTCCCGAATTCAAGCATTACAAAGTCGAAAAAGGACCGAAATACCAAATCGAAGATGTGTCCTCATTCCCGATTGCCAACAAAGCGGTAAGTGACGCACGGAAAAAAATCAAAAACGTTATCGACCTCGATACCAATATCCAAATACGCTTGGACTTCATCAACCCCGATTCGGCAGAGAAATTTGTAGAAAAAGGTTGGGATGAAGAGAAACAAATGTATTACTATCTCGTATATTTCAACAAAGAACAAAAAAGTTAATTTTTACACATAACAAGTCGGAAACCTAAAAATTTCCGGCTTTTTTATTCTTCATACGAGCTAATAGCATCCAATTCTAGTATCGTAACGCCTGCTTTTGCACGATGCGATGCCAAAACCAATTTTTCCGCTAACAATTGTGTACGCAAAGGACGATACCTGCGGAAAATCCCCAAATGATTGCAAAAACGAAGCAATTCCACCCCTATTTTTTCGCCTATTCGGTCGGAATCTTCCCTTTCCAATATGCCGGGCTTAAAAATAATACAGCGCTCAAAACCAAGTGCTACTACCGCTTCTTCCAACGCCCCTTTCATCCGATTGTAAAATAATTTGCTCCGTACATCCGCTCCATAAGCCGAAACTAACACACAGGTATTCAATCTATTACGGTGAGCTATTGCAGCAAATTGTAGTGGAATATCGTGGTCTGTCTTCCATTGCTCCGTTTGACTTCCTGCCGCTTTGAGAGTCGTCCCCAAACACGAATAAAATACATCTCCCTGTATTTCCGATTCGTATTCGTTTATCTTCTCAAAATCAATAACATACACTTTCAATTTCGGATGTGTCAAACGCATTTCCCTACGTACAAACACACGAACTTCACTGTACAAAGAGTCATCAAGTAACGCTTGTACCACATGGCACCCCGTTGCCCCTGTCGCCCCTATTACGATTGCTTTCATTTTTTTATGGTAAATATCATTCAACATTTTCCAACTATTGCGTATAAAAAACGTAAAATAAGATGATTGTGAATGCAAAAATAGAAAAGGTTTCTCTATTTTCAGGTTTAATTTTCTATAAAAATAAATTTTCACTACAACTTTTTGTTCAAAACCAACCTTTCTGCGTATTTTTGCATTTCAACATTTAACAACGAAGCAAATAATGGCAGGCAATACTTTTGGAACGTTATTCAGACTGACGACTTTCGGCGAGTCGCACGGCGAAGCCCTCGGTGGGATTATCGATGGCTGTCCGGCAGGGATTTCTATTGATTTTCAGGCAGTACAGCACGAACTCGACCGCCGTAAACCGGGGCAGTCGGCTATCGTTACCCAACGAAAAGAACCCGACGAAGTGCGTTTTCTTTCAGGAATTTTTGAAGGAAAAACCACGGGAACGTCCATCGGGTTTATCATTGAAAATACAAACCAAAAATCGCACGACTACGGACATATTGCCGAAACGTTCCGCCCCAGCCACGCCGATTTCGTCTATCAGCAAAAATACGGAATCCGTGATTATCGTGGCGGCGGACGCAGTTCTGCCCGCGAAACCGCCTGTCGTGTGGTGGCTGGAGCTATCGCCAAGCAAGTGCTGAAAAACATTCGTTTTACGGCGTATGTATCGGCGGTTGGCGAATTGAAACTTAACGGAAATTACGAAAATTACGATTTGGCAGTTGCCGAAACCAATATCGTCCGCTGTCCCGACCCCGAAATGGCGGAAAAAATGGAAAATTACATCAAGCAAATCCGCAAAGAAGGCGACACGGTGGGCGGTGTCGTAAGTTGCGTAATCCGAAACGTGCCTGTCGGATTGGGCGAACCCGTGTTTGACCGCCTGCACGCCGAACTGGGCAAGGCGATGCTTTCCATCAATGCCGTCAAAGGCTTTGAATACGGCAGCGGATTTGCCGGAACGCAACTTAAAGGCAGCCAGCACAACGACCTTTTCAACCCCGACGGCACAACGCAAACCAACCGTTCGGGTGGCATCCAAGGCGGCATCAGCAACGGAATGGATATTTATTTTAACGTGGCGTTCAAGCCCGTTGCAACAATTATGCAAGCGCAACCCGCCCTCAATTCGGCAGGCGAAATCGTGGAAATGCACGGCAAAGGCCGACACGACCCCTGCGTAGTGCCACGTGCCGTTCCCATCGTGGAAGCAATGGCGGCAATGGTAATTTTGGATTATTATTTGATTGATAAGGGGATAGGTTTTAGGGGATAGGGAACAGGGAATAGCGGATAGAGCTAAGCTGGTAAGAATATGCACAAGCCTAATCCCTAAAACTGCCCGCTATTCCCTATCCCCTTAAAAAAACACCCGAATAAGTCCTATCCCCTGCCCGCTATTCCCTATCCCCTAAAACCTAACCCCTATCCCCTAAAAAATGAACCTCCTTTCCGTAGAAAACATATCAAAATCGTTTGGCGAGCGGATGCTTTTCGAAAATATTTCGTTTGGCATCAACAAAGACCAAAAAATAGCCTTCATCGCTAAGAATGGCACGGGCAAAACCACGCTCATCAATATCCTCACGGGGAAAGACACGCCCGACAGCGGACAGGTGGTGTCCCGCAACGGCATTCACATTGGGTATCTGCCACAAAACCCTGATTTTGAGGAAGATTTAACGATTGAAGAAACTATTTTCGCTACCGAAAATCCGATTTTGGAAATCATTCAACGGTATGAAAAAGCCCTCGAAAATCCGCAAAACGAAAAGGAATACCAAATCGCTTTTGAACTGATGGAACGCCACCAAGCGTGGGATTTCGAGAACCAATTCAAACAGATTTTATCGCGGTTGAAGCTCGACAATCTTACATTAAAAGTTAAAAATTTGTCGGGCGGACAAAAAAAACGCCTTGCCCTCGCCAATACACTCATCAGCAAACCCGATTTGCTCATCTTGGACGAACCCACCAACCACCTTGATTTGGAGATGATTGAGTGGCTCGAAGATTTCTTTGCCAAAGAAAATATTACCCTTTTTATGGTTACGCACGACCGTTATTTTCTGGAACGTGTGTGCAACGAAATCGTAGAACTTGACCAAGGCGAACTGTTTTCGTACAAAGGAAATTATTCGTATTTTTTGGAGAAGAAAGAAGCCCGCATCGCTCAGGAACAAGCCAGCGTTGAGAAGGCTAAAAATTTGTACGTCAAAGAATTGGATTGGATGCGACGACAACCCAAAGCCCGCACCACCAAATCAAAATCGCGGATTGATGATTTTTACGTCATCAAAGAACAAGCCCACAAACGGCGGAAAGACCACGTTGTCCAACTCGAAATCAATATGGAGCGGTTGGGAACGAAAACCGTTGAATTTCATAATGTTAGCAAAAAATTCGGCGATTTAGTTATTCTTGATAAATTTGAATACAATTTTAACAGAGGCGAACGCATCGGGATTATCGGGAAAAATGGCACGGGAAAATCAACTTTTCTGAACCTTTTGACAGAAAAATCACAACCCGATGGCGGGAAAATCATTGTGGGCGACACCATCAAATTCGGCTATTACACGCAGGACGGCATCGGCATAAAATCGGGCGAAAAAGTTATCGACATCATCAAGAAATACGGCGAATACATTCCGCTGATGAAAGGCAAAACGCTCTCGGCGGCACAACTTTTGGAACGCTTTCTTTTCGACCGAAAAAAACAGCACGATTACGTAGAAAAACTCAGTGGTGGCGAACTCAAACGCCTGTATCTCTGTACGGTACTGATTCAAAATCCGAATTTTTTGATTTTGGACGAACCCACGAACGACCTTGATGTGGTTACGCTCAACGTGCTTGAAAATTTTCTGCTCGATTATCCGGGCTGCCTTATCGTGGTTTCGCACGACCGCTATTTTATGGACAAAATCGTTGACCATTTGTTTGTTTTTCGTGGCAATGGCGTTATCGAGGATTTTCCCGGCAATTATTCTGATTTCCGAAGTTATGAAGATAGTGTCGTACCGCAGGAGACATCTTCCGAAAGGAAAACCGAAACCAAAAACACGTGGCGGAAAGACGGACTTAAAGGATTGACATTCAACGAACAAAAAGAATACAACCGCTTGGAAAAAGACATCGCCAAAGCGGAAGAATCTAAAATTTCTATCGAAAATTTATTTGCCGAAGGAAATCTGTCAAACGATGAAATTCAACAAAAATCACTCGAATTGCAGAAAATAATTTCAGATTTGGAGAAAAAAACGGAACGTTGGTTTGAATTATCGCTAAAAATGGAAGAAAATGAATGACGAATTACAACAGCTTCCGCAATTGGCGAAGGAAAAACGGGAAGAAAACAAAAAATTCTTCGCCCGGCTGAAGAAAAAACCACCGAAAAATCTCGATTACATCACGCAGGAAATCCACGATGAGGTATTCGCTCAAACGGATTGCCTTTCGTGTGCGAATTGTTGCAAAACCACAGGACCACTTTTTACGAATATTGATATTGAACGGATTTCCAAGCACTTACGCCTGAAACCACAAGCCTTCGTTGAGCACTATTTACGCATCGATGAGGATAACGATTATGTGTTGCAGTCGGTGCCGTGTGCATTTTTGGCATCGGATAATTATTGTCTGATATACGATGTTCGCCCGAAAGCCTGCCGGGAATATCCGCATACCGACCGTAAAAAAATCTTCCAAATCGGGAATTTGACCATCAAAAATACGGAAATTTGTCCAGCCGCCTACAAAATCGTTGAAGAAATGAAACGACGAGTAAACATGTAGCAACACGCAAATGCCATTCTAAAAATCAAAAAATAGAAGCGCAAAATACGCTAAAAATAAACTCATTTATAGCTATCATAAAAAATCAAATGCTTACTTCAATTATACTAACGATTTTTTGTGTCAAATATATAAATACAACTTGTTGATTTTCAGTATAATAAATTTTTAATCTAAAACTTTAACTTTTTTTAATATGCGTGCATAGTATTTTTACTATCTTTGAAAAAAAATACGATTGCCATGGACGACAGACCTATTGATGCCACGCTCAGGACTACTTGGCTTGCTATAGCGCGCATGTACAACGAGATTGCCTCACACTATAATTCCACGATGCCAACGGGATTTGCATTGCTCAATCTTGACCGGAAAAAGGGGGTATCATCTACCGAACTCGCCATCAAACTCGGTATGGAAGCCACAAGTCTGTCGCGTGTACTCAGAAGTATGGAGGAAAAACAGCTCATCACTCGTGAAAAAAGTACTCTCGACAAACGAAGTGTATTGATTCACCTCACGCCTTTCGGAATAGAAATGCGGGAAGTAGCGAAGGAATATGTGCGGGATTTTAATCTCCAAGTAGAAGAAGCTATATCGGCAGAACAGAAAAAATACTTCTATGAAGTAATCCATAGCATCATGCGAATCATCGAAAAAAGAGAAAACTATAAACTAATGTATAACCACTAAAAAAAACTATGAATATGAATCGAAAAATTCGGAAAGTAGCCGTCATCGGGTCGGGGATTATGGGCAGTGGCATTGCCTGCCATTTCGCCAATATCGGCGTGGAAGTTCTATTGCTCGACATTCCGCCCCGCGAACCGAACGCTACCGAAGCTAAAAAAGGACTGACCCTCAACGACAAAGCCGTCCGAAACCGCATTGTCAATGACAACCTTGCCGCGGCACTGAAATCAAAACCCTCGCCTATCTATCACGCTTCGTTTGCCAAACGCATCGCAACGGGCAATCTTGAAGATGATATTGCAAAACTGAAAAATGTAGATTGGATTATCGAAGTGGTCGTAGAGCGGCTCGATATCAAAAAATCGGTTTTTGAGAAAATCGAGCAACACCGCACCCCCGGCACGCTCATCACGTCCAACACGTCGGGCATTCCCATCGCCTTTATGAACGAAGGACGGAGCGAGGATTTCCGCAAGCATTTTGCCGTAACGCACTTCTTCAATCCGCCACGGTATTTGCAACTTTTTGAAGTCGTACCGGGACCGGACTGCCTGCCCGAAGTAACGGATTTTCTACTCGCTTACGGCGAAAAATTCCTCGGGAAAACGCAAGTTCTCGCCAAAGATACGCCCGCTTTTATCGGAAACCGTATCGGGATTTTCGGTATTATGAGTATTTTTCATTCGGTTACTTCATTGGGATTGAGCGTTTCCGAAATCGACAAACTCACGGGTCCCGTCATCGGTCGTCCGAAATCGGCAACCTTCCGCACTGCCGACCTCGTGGGGCTTGACACCCTCGTTCACGTAGCGGACGGCATCGCCCAAAACTGTCCGAATGACGAAGCGCACGCCCTGTTTGAGCAACCCGGTTTCATCAAAAAAATGCTCGAAAACAACTGGCTCGGAGGCAAAAGCGGACAAGGTTTTTACAAAAAAACGACAGGAAATGACGGTAAAACCGAAATCCTCGAACTCAATCTCAGTACGCTGGAGTACGTTCCTTCCAAAAAAGCCAGTTTTACTACGCTCGAAGCTACAAAATCTATCGAAAACGTCATCGACCGTTTCGCCGTTCTAATAAAAGGAAAAGACAAGGCAGGCGAATTTTACCGAAAAAGTTTTGCAGCAATGTTCGCTTACGTTCAAAACCGTATTCCTGAAATTTCCGATGAATTATTCCGAATTGACGATGCGATGAAAGCAGGTTTCGGCTGGCAAAACGGGCCGTTTGAAATCTGGGATGCCATCGGAATTGAAAAAGGCATCGAACTGATGAAATCCGAAGGACATACGCCTGCCGCTTGGATTGAAAAAATGACGGCCGACGGACATTCTTCCTTCTATAAAGTAAAAGACGGTGCGACTTATTATTACGACATCGCAAAAGAAAATTATTCTAAAAAATCGGGGCAAGACGGATTTATCATTTTAGACAATATCCGCTCTGAAAAGACGATTTGGAAAAATGCCGAAGCCTCTGTCATTGATTTGGGCGATGGTATTCTCAACTTGGAATTTCACTCGAAAATGAATTCCATTGGCGGTGGCGTATTGCAAGGCATCAACAAAGCGATTGATTTGGCAGAGAAGGAATATCAAGGTTTAGTTGTTGGAAATCAAGGAACTAATTTTTCTGTCGGAGCGAATATCGCAATGATATTCATGATGGCTGCCGAACAAGAATATGACGAACTCGCTATGACGATCAAGTATTTCCAAGATACGATGATGCGAATGCGGTACTCATCAATCCCGACAGTTGCCGCACCGCACGGAATGACGCTCGGCGGCGGATGCGAACTCTGTTTGCACGCTGATAAAGTGGTCGCTGCAGCGGAAACGTACATCGGTCTGGTGGAGTTTGGCGTGGGTGTAATTCCCGGAGGTGGCGGTTCCAAAGAACTGACCTTACGGGCTTCGGATTCTCTTAGAAAAAATGACGTTGAGCTCAACCGTTTGCAGGAATATTTCCTTACGATAGGAATGGCAAAAGTATCCACTTCAGCTTACGAAGCTTTCGATACAGACCTCTTCCAAAAAGGAAAAGACATCGTGGTTGTCAATAAAGCCCGGCAAATCGCCGAAGCCAAAAAACACGCGCTGCTGCTTGCGGAAGCGGGTTATACGCAACCGATACAACGCTCTGACATTAAGGTGCTTGGAAAGCAATCGTTAGGAATGTTCCTCGTTGGGACGGACTCAATGACCGAAGGCAAATACATCTCGGAATACGACAAAAAAATAGCCGATAAACTCGCCTACGTAATGTCGGGTGGCGACCTTTCCGAACCGACATTAGTGTCCGAGCAGTATTTGTTAGATTTGGAACGCGAAGCCTTTTTGTCGCTCTGCACCGAACGCAAAACACTCGAACGCATTCAACATATGTTAAAAACAGGAAAACCGTTGAGAAATTAATTTGAAAATAAGGCAATTTGAAAATTTGAAAATGAGACTTACTCTTGCGAAAGTTTAATTTGAAAATAAGGCAATTTGAAAATTTGAAAATGAGACT
>JAUNTM010000007.1:4312-54288 GCA_030538675.1 Capnocytophaga sp. | reverse complement strand
GTTTTATGAAACACGTTTCATAAAACTTTTGTCTAAGCCTTTATTAATCACTCTTTCAAATGATTTTACCAACTATTTTTCAGTATTATGCCTAATTTGAAAAGCCTCATAAAATCAATTTATGAGGCTTTTTTTACTGGTGGTGCCTCCAGGAATCGAACCAGGGACACAAGGATTTTCAGTCCTTTGCTCTACCAACTGAGCTAAGGCACCGTTGCTAATTGCGAGTGCAAATGTACAAAATAAATTTTACCATACAAGTGTTTTGTGCAAAAAAATGTTTTAATATCTTTGCATTTTCTAATAAGAGCCTTATTATTAAGGGGATAAGAAATTATTTTAGGCACAAAAAAACATGAATATAATTATCGACGAAGGCAATTCATTTGTGAAAATAGCTGTTTTTGACAACGGGAAATTACAAAAACATCAGCGTGTTTTATTTGGTGAAGTATCAGAAGGTGTAGAAAATCTGCAAAGGCAGTTTCCTATAAGCAAAGGCATTGTTTCATCGGTAGTGGCAGGAGTACATCAGCGATTTGCATTTCTTGAGAGAAGCCTCTCTGAGTTGCATTACCTCAATGCGACTACGCCCGTGCCGTTTAACAATGCGTATGCGAGTCCGTCAAGCCTTGGAGTGGACAGAATCGCTTTGGCGGCGGCGGCCGTTACCCGGTACTCGGGGCAAGACGTATTGGTCATTGACGCAGGCACGTGCATTACTTTTGATATGGTGGAGCGGACAGGTGTTTTTCGCGGAGGAGCGATAGCCCCCGGAATTCAGATGCGCTTTAGGGCGATGCATGAGTTTACTTCCAAATTACCTTTAGTAGAGAGTCAAGACTTTGACATGAATAATTATATAGGTGATACAACCGAAAAGTGTATGCTCTCGGGCGTATATCACAATATAGTATGCGAAATAGAGGGCGTGATAGCCCGTTATAGCGAGCAATACAGAAATTTAACAGTAGTTTTAACAGGCGGCGACCATCTTTATTTGGCTAAAACCATAAAAAGCCGCATATTTGCCAATCCTTTCTTTTTGCTAGAGGGTCTTGATGCGATTTTGGTCTTTCAGAGAGGGAAGGAAGAAAAATTTTCTATCAGATATGAATAAAAAAATTAGTACGCTCATTGTAGCTTTTTTCGTAAGTTGGGTAGTTTCCGCACAGAAGACGACGGATTCACCCTACTCTTATTACGGGATAGGCGAGTTGAATTTTGGGGGAAGTGTTGAAGAGAGAGCCATGGGCGGCATCGGAGTGTATGCGGACAGCATCCGTCTTAACATGCAAAACCCTGCAGCATTGGCAAAATTACAATACACTGCCTACACTGCGGGATTTTCACTAAAATCAAAAAAAATAGAGTCCAACACTTCAAGCGAGAGAAGTAAAGCCTCATCGGTAGACTACGGAGCGTTGGGTTTTCCGGTATTACCGAACCTTGGGGTCGCCATAGGGTTGCTGCCGTATTCATCGGTTGGGTATCAGTTGGGTACGACAAGTACGAACAACGGAGCGAATACGTATATGCAATCACAAGGGACGGGAGGGGTCAATCAATTCTTTTTGTCGGCAGGATATCAAATATACAAAGGACTTAGTGCGGGAGCTTCATTCCGGTACAATTTCGGTAGAATAGAAATGAATAGCTTGCAAGCCACACAGTCGGTACAACTTTTTACGCAAGAATACAGCGAATCGTTACTTCGGGGGGGGGCTGCCAAATTAGGGTTGTATTACGAAGAAAAGCTCAATGATAAGTTGGACATATCTTCATCGTTCACATATTTACCAACAAGCAAGCTCAAGTCGGAGAATACACGTGTGATATCTACCATGGAATACAACAGTAACGGTGTAGCCCTCACGCGGGACAGCCAGACGGTAGATTTGGCAGCTGCAGGCATGGCAGATACGAAGCTCACGTTGCCTTCACAGTGGAGTTTTGGAGTAGGAGTGGGGCAGAAGCAAAAATGGTTTGCCGGGGTAGATTACACACATTCCAATACAGAAAAATTTACCAATCCATTCCTTTCGGCGACTAACATAGCGTACGAAAACGGATATATAGTATCCGTAGGAGGATTTTTTATACCGCAGTATAATTCTTTCTCAAGCTATTGGAAAAGAGTAGTTTACAGAGCGGGATTGCGTTTTGAAAAAACAGGAATAGTGTTAAACAACGAGTCGATTAATGACTTTGGCATATCTTTTGGGGCAAGTTTGCCGGTAAAAGGATTTTCAAATGCAACATTGGCATTGGAATACGGAAAAAAAGGAACGCTCAGTCAGAATTTAGTAAAAGAAAATTATCTAAACTTACGAATCGGTTTTACACTTAATGACAAATGGTTCCAAAGAACAAAATATCAATAATGACTAAAAACAAATCAAAGATGAGAAAGAAATTTTTAGCAGCAGTTTTAGCAGTAGGATTGTTTGGTGCAGCACAAGCACAGGATTTGAATTGCAATCAAAACCTTTCTATCTTTAGTGAATTTGCTAAAGTAAGAAACTACAATGAGGCATACGAACCTTGGAAATCCGTATACGATAACTGCCCCGAACTACATTACGCAACTTTTGCATACGGAGAACGTATTCTTAAAGATAAAATCGAGAAAAGTAGCGGTGCCGAAAAAGCACAATTCGTGAAAGATCTGGATAAAATGTATGACGATTACAACAAGTATTTCCCCACACGCTTGGACGTAACCGAAATGCGGATCAAAAAAGCATTGCTTATGTTCGATGAAAAAACAGGCACAAGCCAGCAAATGTATGACTTGCTCCATCAGGCATTTACCGAAAACCGTGCCGGTTTCAAAAATGAAAAAGCACTTTATTTGTACTTTTCAGAACTCGTAAATCTTCATGGTGAAAACAAAAAAGACCTCCAAGAAGTATTCGATACGTATGATAACGTAACCGAAAAAATTCAAGAGGAGAAAAACGAATTGTCAAATACCCTCAATACGCTGATTGCTAAAGAAGAAGCGGGAACGTTGTCAGCTGCCGAAACAAGATCATTAGAAAACACACGCAAACGAGTCGATAATTATGAAACTATCTCGGAAAGCATCGATGGGAAATTAGGACAACTTGCCGATTGTGCAAACCTTATCCCTCTTTACACACGTAATTTTGACGCAAATGCAAATAATGAAGAATGGCTCAGCCGCGCTTCTGCCAGAATGAGTGCTAAGGATTGTGAAAGCGACCCGTTATTTGTAAAAATTGTAACACAACAACATAAATTGAAACCTTCAGCTTCATCAGCATACGGGTTGGCTCGTATGAACGAACAGCGAGGCGATAAAGCGAAAGCGATGCAATATTATAACGAATCGGTTGACCTTGAAACAGACAATTTCCGAAAATCGCAAAAATTAGTTCAGATAGCAAGCAAAAGCTCAAAAGCAACAGCAGTAAGCTATGCACAAAGAGCATTAACTTACAACCCTTCGAACTCTGATGCGTACCGACTCATAGCACACGCTTACGCAAGCAGCGCCAACGAATGCGGCGAAACACCCTTCGAGAAAAGAGCTATCTATTGGTTAGCCGCAAGTACAGCCCGCAAAGGAGGTCTTGAGAGCCTTGCTGCCCGTTACGATGCATTAGCACCGACCAAGGTAGATATATTTGAGTCAGGAATGGCTGGCAAAACAGTATCTTTCAAATGCTGGGTAGGACAATCCGTAAAAGTTCCAGCATTGTAAGCGAATCCGATGGTTCTTATCAATATTACACACATATTAAAAAGCATTGCCGTACTATGTAGTATGGCAATGCTTTTTTCGTGTAGCAATGACATGAAAAAGGTGCAGAAAATGAACCAAGTATACAAGTTTCCGCAAGGAGAAGCCTATAATTTCAAACTTGTATATACGGACTCGGCCAAAGTGGTCGCGATACTCACCAGCCCTAAGAATGACGATTATTCCAATCAGAAATTCCCATACTCTGAATTTCCCGAAGGGGTAAAAGTTGAATTTTTTGATGCCAAACAGCAGAAAAATACCGTAGAAGCAAACTATGGAATTATTTATACGAAGACGCAACTGGTCGAGCTTCGCGACAGTGTCGTACTGACCACATTCGATGGCAAAATGCTCAAAACATCACAATTGTATTGGGACCAAAAACAAGATTGGATATTTACAGAAAAAAACTTTACCTTTACCGACGAACAGCAGGGGTCTGTAACACATGGCATCGGGATGGATTTTGACAAAAACTTTTCGACCGTCAGAGCGCATCGTACGACGGGCGTAGTGCCTATTCCTGACGAAAAACCAATAGAAGAAGAACCCCGGACACCATTATAATACGATTGTTATGAAAGCATTTAAGTTTTTTGAATATGCCTATCTTGGTATATGTATTCTCTCTACGGTTGAGGTAATACTTCTTTGGAACAGTCCTGACCGACAACGTTTCTACATGTTTTTGCTATTCGGAGTAGCATCGCTCGGAATGTTTTTTTTCCGAAGGATGTACAGGAAAAAATTTGAACAACGCAATAAGCAATAACAGCAATGGCGGTTTCGGTTACTATCATACTGATTACGATATTGCTCTCGGCTTTTTTTTCAGGTCTTGAGATAGCGTACGTATCGTCCAATAAAGTACGTGTTGAAATCGAGAAAAAACAAGACGGGCTCATTCCCCGTGTCTTGACCAGACTCACACGAAAACCGTCAAAATTCATAGCTACGATGCTCGTAGGGAATAACATCATGCTTGTTATCTACGGTTTTGAGATGGGGCGTTTGATGACAGCACTATTGCCACCTCCGTTTCAAAACGTACTTTCGCACACCGTTATTTCGACTTTGATTATACTGCTCACGGCAGAATTTATGCCTAAAGTGATTTTCCAGATTTACGCCAACCAATTGCTCAAAGCGATGGCTGTTCCGGCGTATTTTTTCTACCTTATTTTTTCACCTGTTTCAGGATTTGTTATTTGGATTTCGGATATTGTTCTTCGGATATTTTTTAAAACGAAAGGCGACAACGTTCAGTTGTCATTCAGCAAATTAGAACTCGGAGACTACATTTCAGAACAAATGGAAAATGTAAAACAACCTGATGCAGTAGATGCCGAAGTGCAGATTTTCCAGAATGCGTTGGAGTTTTCTGCGGTAAAAGCACGGGAAGTAATGATACCGCGTACTGAAATTATGGCGGTTGATATCGCGGAAAAACCCGAGAATTTGATGAAAATATTCGTTTCGTCAGGATTTTCAAAAATATTGGTGTACCAAGATAGTATCGATGATATTGTCGGCTACGTGCATTCGTTTGACATGTTCAAGAAACCAACAAATATAAAAAGCATTCTTATTCCTATCGTAAATATTCCTGAAACAATGCTTATCAATCAAGTGCTCAACACATTAACTCGCAAACGTAAAAGTATCGCCGTGGTGCTGGACGAGTACGGAGGCACCTCGGGAATGCTGACTCTTGAAGATATTGTAGAGGAACTTTTCGGCGAAATTGAAGACGAACACGATAAAATAACACTGCTCGAGGAAAAAATTTCGGAAGAAGAATATTTGTTTTCCGCTCGCTTGGAGGTGGATTATATTAACGAAACGTACAGATTAAATCTTCCCGAAAGCGAAAATTACGAAACACTCGGAGGGCTTATTGTGAGTCATCATGAAGATATTCCTGTAAAAGGGGAAACCGTATCAATACCTTCGTTTGATTTTCTTATCATAGAAGGCTCGGAAACCAAAATCAAAACTGTAAAAATTATTTTGAATAAATAATTTTATATCCAGAAAACACTACAAAGCATCAGCCTCCAAATCAATGGCAAAAAATATTGTTCTTCACTAAAAAATTTGTGTATAAATATTTTATTTACACCGAACGCACGTTATTTAATTGGTCAAAAACAGCAATTAGCGAACGTGTATAGCCCGATTTCGGATGGCGGTAAAGGTCATCGGCCTCGGCAATTTCCTCGATGTTGCCTTTTTGCATCACAGCGATGCGGTCGCTCATGTATTTGACCACCGACAAATCATGAGAAATAAAAATATACGAAAAACCGTAATTGTCTTTCAGTTCGTTGAGCAGATTAAGCACTTGTGCCTGTACGGAAATATCCAGAGCCGACACCGATTCGTCGCAAATAATGATTTTGGGCTGCAATGCAATAGCCCGTGCGATGCCGATTCGTTGGCGTTGTCCGCCCGAAAACTCATGCGGATAGCGGTCAAAATGTTCCGGCGAAAGCCCTACTTTTTCAAATATTTCAAGCGTTTTGGCTTTGCGTTCGGCGGCATTGGCATACATTCCGTGTACGGTCATCGGTTCTGTTACGGCTTCGCCCACTTTCATTTTCGGATTGAGCGACGAATACGGGTCTTGAAAGATGATTTGGATATCCTTGCGGAGCTGTTTCGTTTCGCTACGGTTGAGATGCGTGATGTCTTTTCCTTTATAAAAAATCTGTCCGCTGTCGGTACCGGTCAGTTTGGCAATCATTTTACCCAAAGTGGTTTTTCCGCAACCGCTTTCGCCGACCAGCCCGAGCGTTTCCCCTTCGTACAGCGTTAATGAAACGGTATCTATCGCCTTAAACGATTGATTTTTAGCAAGCAATCCTGACGAGGAAACGTATGTTTTTGTTACATTTTTGACGTGCAATAGCGGTTCTTTGGTATAAATACGGGCGTGCTTCACGATTCGTTGCTTGGTAGTTTCGGCTTCGGCAGCCACTTTATTTCCAACGAAATCATCAATAGTCGGCAGCCGTTTGAGTCGTATTTTTGTTGAAGGTTTGGAAGCCAAAAGAGCCTGTGTATACAATTGCTCAGGATGTCGGAAAACGCGTTCGCTACTGCCTTGTTCCACCAAATCGCCACGATACATCACCAACACCCGATGGGCTATTTGCGACACTACGCCCAAATCATGCGAAATAAACAATATGCTCATTGCTGTTTCTTTTTGCAATTCTTTAAGAAGCGACAGGATTTCGTTTTGTACCGATACATCAAGAGCCGTTGTGGGTTCGTCGGCGATGAGCAATTTGGGTTTGCAGGCAATCGCCATGGCAATCATCACGCGTTGTTTCTGTCCGCCCGAAAGTTGATGCGGATAACTCTCAAAAATGCGCTGCGGATTGGGAAGTTTTACTTTTTCAAACAACGAAAGCACTTCTTTTTTTATTTCCGATTTCGGCATTTGCGTGTGGACACCGAGTATTTCGGCAACCTGTACACCGCACCGCATGGACGGATTGAGGCTGCTCATCGGTTCTTGGAATATCATAGCAATATCGTTGCCACGGAGTTTCCGCCATTGTTTGGAAGTCTGCGACAGCAAATCAAAAGTATCAAAAACCACCGTCCCCCGTACCGATGCCGACGAAGGAAGCAACCCCATAAGTGCCAATGAAGTAACCGATTTTCCGCTCCCCGATTCGCCTACGATACCGATGATTTCGTTAGGAAAAATATCGAACGAAAGCCCGTGGACGACTTCATTTCTGCCGAAAGTAACCCGTAAATCACGGATTTGTACCAATGGATTTTGCATTTTTTCAATCATACGATTAATATTTCATCGTCCGAAAGCAGCGGTTCGTACCGCATTCGTAAGAAGATTTGGGCAACCGTTACGGTATCTTTTTCGCAATAAGCGGCAATGCGGTCAATGTCGTTTTCTTTGTAGAAAACCTCACGTACCTGACTGCCGTCAATATCGTCTTTGGGCGAGGGAATGCCCAGCACGTGAGCCAGCAGTTTGAGCGAGGTAAAACTTTTGTAATCGCCGAATTTCCAGAGTTCCATTGTGTCGAGATGCGGTATTTCCCACGGCTTTTTGCCAAAAAGTTGTAATTTGGCGGGCAACGGCAATTGGTGGATGATCATCCTACGGGCGATGTACGGAAAATCAAATTCCTTGCCGTTATGGGCACAGAGCAAATGCTGCGGACGATTGAAATGCTTTTCCAAAAGCGTTGCAAACTGCTTCAAAAGTGATTTTTCATCGCCTGTGAATGAGGTTACGCGAAACGTCCGCTGCTCGTGTTTGAACGAAAAATACCCCACCGAAATACAAACAATTTTCCCGAACTCCGCCCAAATACCTGCCCGTTCGTAGAACTCGTCTGCCGTCATTTCTTTGCGTTGGTGTTTTGATTTGTCGTCCCAAAGGGCTTGTTCTTCGGTCGGTAATTTTTCAAAAATTTCTTCTAAAGGAACGGTTTCGATGTCTAAAAATAATATGTCGTCAAGCCTGATTTTAACGAGCATTTTCAAGCATTTTGTACGATTCGTCGATATACGAATAGATGTCCGCCGAGAAAATGCCCTCATCTTGTGGTGCGGTAAGATGCCCCAATCGGACAATCATTATGTTATCCTGCGGTTGTACGATGACGTATTGCCCGAGGTGTCCCCGCATCATAAAAAATGGTTTCCCCCGATGCTTCAAAAGCCACATTCCGTAGCCGTATTCGGGACTTTCGGCAAAACGCGGACGGACGGATTTCGCCACATACGCCGAGTCGAGGATTTGTTTGCCGTGCCACCGCCCGTGGTCTTTATAAAGTTTGCCAAGCCGGGCAAAATCACGAGCGTTGGAAGCGATGCAGCAGTAGGCTTTTTCCATGCCGCCTTCTTCGCTGTCAAGCTGCCAGAGGGCATCTTGCTCCGAACCCGTCGGCTTCCAAATGCTTTCCGAAAGATACCCTGCGAGCGTTTTTCCGGTGGCTTTTTCAATGACCATTCCGAGCAATTGCGTATTGCCGCTGAGGTATTTGTATGATTTTCCGGGCTGTTCGGTTACTTTCGTTTTCAGTATAACGGAACGTAAATCGGCATCAAAATACGCTTGTGTGGTTACCGAAAACGGGCTGTAATAGCTTTCGTCCCAATCAAGTCCCGATGCCATCGAAGCCAAATCGCCGACCGTGAGCGAAGCCGCCATTCCCTGTGAAAATTCGGGAAAGAAATCGCCTACGGGCTGGTCAAGGCTCTTGATGTAGCCATCGGAAACGGCTTTGCCCAACAATGCCGATACGTAGCTTTTTGCCATTGAAAACGAATTGCTCAATGATTTTTCAGAATATCCTTCAAAATAGTGTTCGTGAAAAATACTGTCATTGCGGAATATCGCAAAAGCAACGGTTTGGTATTTTTTATGAAGCACTTCCAATGATTTCGGAGCGGTATTTCGTTCAAAATCAGTTGTGTATGTCCATGGTTCTACATACGTTCCTTTTTCGATGATGCGGTTGTCAAACTTTTGGTAATCCGAGAGGAATGCCGTTTTGTGTCCCGAACCGTAGATGATGCGGGCGGCTTTGAACAGATAGCCGTAACCGCCGAAATACAGCCCGGCAAGCAGTGCCGCAATAAGCACGATGAGGAAAATCAAGATTTTTTTGAGTGTTTTCATTGCAATTGTTTTTTGAAAAACGATTCCACAAATATAGTCTTATTTCTCGGAAAATGAAATTCCCATCCGTTTTCTGATGTCATTTTGGGCTTCTTTGCCTGCCCATTTTCCGCATAGGTACAGACCGAGATGAATGGAAGCACTCACAGCACCTGCCGTAACGGCGTCGCCGTCTTCCACAATTTTTTCCGCCAGCACTTCCTTGCAATAAGGGCGGAGTGTTCCGTATTCCTGATAATTGGTTGTTGCTTTTTTGTCTTTTAAAAATCCTGCTGCTCCCAGTATCAAACTTCCTGTGCAAACGGAAATTTTGTATTTTGCGGAGCGGGCGGTTTTTATCCAATCCATAAAGTCATTGTCTAACCGCAGTTTTCTTGTTCCCCAGCCGCCTGGAACGATTACGGCATCGTAATTTTCCAAACTTTGGCGGATTTTGGAAGGCACCAATGCCAGCCCGAAATTGTCAGAAACGGTTGGGGTAAAAGCGCAGGTGTCCCAACTCAAATAGGGAATGTAACCCAATGATTTTAAGCGACTTATCGGGTCGTAAATGCCTATAAAATCAAGCCACGTTATGCCGTCAAAAAGTATGTAAGCGATTTTCATTTGTTTTCCGGATTATTTTTTGGTTTTCAATAACTTGCATATAGCCTGCCTACTACAAAGGTAGGTAAAGTTTTAATTTATTGGGTCAAACATACGGTTTTTTTTGATTGCAAATGATTGTTTTTCAAGGGCGTTGATTTTCGTATAAAATGTTTCGGCAGAAGCTATGTGATTGATTTACAATGTTTTTACTATACTAATTTTTTCCGTTTCTATGAGCGATACATTTTCCGTAAATGGATTTTATATTCAAAAGAAATCGTATTGAACGACCGCTCTGTTTGTAAAAAAAGCGTTATAAAAGAAAATACTCCCGATTATTTTTTACTTTTGCACGATACAAATCAATAAGAAAATTGTTTTATGAACGAAACACGGCATAACTGGACGAAGGAAGAAATCATCGCTATATATAACAAACCTTTGATGGATTTGCTTTACGAAGCAGCCACCGTACACCGCCAGCATCACGACCCTAACACGGTGCAGGTGTCCACCCTACTTTCTATCAAAACGGGCGGTTGCTCGGAAGATTGCGGTTATTGTCCGCAGGCGGCTCGTTATCATACGGGCGTTGAGGTAGAAGAAATGCTGACCGTATCGCACGTGAAAGCACAGGCGCTTCGGGCTAAATCATCAGGCGCATCGCGGGTGTGTATGGGAGCAGCGTGGCGGAACGTGAAAGACGGCCCTGAGTTTGACCAAGTGCTTGAAATGGTACGTACCATCAACAAACTCGATATGGAAGTGTGCTGTACGCTCGGAATGCTCACCGAAAACCAAGCCCAACGCCTTGCCGAAGCCGGGTTGTATGCGTACAATCACAACCTTGATACTTCCGAAGAATATTATAAAGAAGTTATTTCCACACGTGGGTACGAAGACCGCTTGCAAACTATCGAAAATGTCCGCAAAACGAATATTACCGTATGTAGCGGAGGCATCATCGGGATGGGCGAATCGCTTGAAGACCGTGCCGGAATGCTCGTAGCGCTTTCTACGCTCAATCCGCAGCCCGAATCCGTCCCTATCAATGCGCTTGTGGCTGTGGAAGGAACGCCGATGGAAGAACAACAACCCGTAGAAATTTGGGATATGGTACGGATGATTGCCACCACACGCATCGTGATGCCGCTTACACAGGTACGCCTTTCGGCAGGACGCACGCAAATGAGCCGTGAAGGACAGGCACTTTGCTTTTTTGCCGGGGCAAATTCTATTTTTGCCGGCGATAAACTGCTCACAACGCCCAACCCGAATATCAATGAAGATATGATGATGTTTGAGATGCTTGGCTTGAAAACTCAAAAACCATTTGCCAAACATCAGCAACCTGAAACTGTTGAAGCAACGGATTCGCAATACGTAGCATTGGGAGAAAACCCGAAATGGACACGCCCACCGCACAAAATCGAACGTAACGAAAAAGCCCGAAAAACAAGGCAATCGTAAATCATAACACATCAAAAAAAAAGAGTGGCTGTCCGAAAAATCATCCGGACAGCCACTCTTTTTTGATTACTGTAACGTGAGCTCGATGTAGCAAGTTGCTGATTATTAGTATCTTATTTTCGAGGGAGCCCTCACCCCAACCCCTCTCCCTTGGAGAGGGGAGAAAAAGCTCAATGCTATCCGAGTGGCTCCCCTCTCCAAGGGAGAGGGGTTGGGATGTTAAAACATTGATTTACAATGTCTTATTATATCGAATTCACGTTACTATATGAATATATTCTACAGTAGAATTTTTATTCGAATTATCGTTTGTTCAATTTCTTGTATTCGTTTTGAAATTCTTGAAAAAGAACCAACAGATTGATATTTGCACGAATTAAATCATTGGTTTCTAACAATAAACTAAAATATAGTTTGGTGTTTTTCGGGCTTGTTTCCGTGGTGCGGATACGGTCGATTTGTTTTTGAATCATCGCCGAAACATCTTTTTTCAGTTCGCGTTCTTCATCAATGATTTTATCCAAATTGGAATAATTTTCTTTTTCAAATACAATTTTGGATTCTTTAAAAAGTTTTTCAAGATTATCCGAAATCCCTTTTAAGTCGCGTAATTGGTTGAACTTAAGATTCTTATGATTATTGCTCACATGCTCGTGGCTGTTTGTGGTAATATATCCGATGGATTGTACCATGTCTTGCAGATAATCCAAAATCAAAATATAAAACTTGCTCGAAGCTACCGAACTTTCGTCCAGTGATTTGATGAAATAATATACGTTGCCTTTGAGATCATCAATTTCATTTTCAATTTTCTTGAGGCTTTTCTTGTTTTTGGTAAGTTTGGCAAGCTCTTGCGTACCAAGATTGTCGATGACTTTCCCGTAAAGATCATCAATTTTACCAATCATCACAGCGATATAATCCGAACTTTCTTTGATGATTTCGTTGATGGTTACCAAGTCGGTATGCTCAAAGCTTCGTTTTAGTTTTTTCTCTTTTTCTTTGTTTTTGAAAGCAACAGAGCTTCGGAACAACAACAATGCTACAACGATTACCAAAAGAACCAATGCAATAAATTTGCCGAAGTATAGGAATAAAGCGACCAAAAATGCCGAAACAAAAGCGACTGCCGCTGTGAGAAACCATCCGCCGATGACGTTGAACACGCCAGCGACTCGGTACACGGCACTTTCCAATCCCCAAGCACGGTCGGCAAGTGATGACCCCATCGCCACCATAAAAGCAACGTAAGTGGTTGATAACGGGAGTTTTAGTGATGTCCCTAAGGAAATCAAGCTACTGGCTACTACGAGATTGACCGCCGCACGCACCAAGTCAAAAGCCGGTTCGGTTTCTCTCTGGGCACGCGTCAATTCCGGTTTTTGGAAACGGTTGTCGATACGCTGGCTGACCGATTGCGGAATTACTTTATTGGTCAGGCTGACCAAATTCACCGAAGCCCGCACGACAAACCGGGAAAGGGTGTTCGATGCGAATTTTTCTTCGCCCTCTCCCTGACGTGATAGGTTTACGCCTGTGTCGATAACGGCTCTGGCTTTTTTGGAAAACCACAGCGTAAGCACCATCACAACGCCTGCCGCCAAAAGCATATAGGTAGGAGTAGTAACTTTTCCGCCAAGCGATTCCATTGTAAATTCGTTCGGGGCAAGCCCTGAAGCACTCCATACTTCATAAGATTGCCACGCAGCGATAGGCACGCCGATGAAGTTCACGAGGTCGTTTCCGGCGAAAGCCATTGCCAAGCCGAATGTACCTATAATAATGACGATTTTGAAAATATTAATCCGAAGACGTATCAGCACTTGCGAGAGTATCGTAAATACCACCAAACAACCGATGAGCAACCACTTCGTGTTACTGTCAAGCCATGAGAGCATTTCGGGGGTGATGAATGATACGCCTTTCAATCCTTTGAAAATGATAAAATAGCTCAGTGCCGTGAGTGAAATCCCACCGAAAATTCCTCCCGTGATATGGATGTTTTTCTCAAAACGGAAGGTAAATATGAGCCTTGCTAAATATTGGACAACCGTACCGACGGTAAAGGCAATCAGGACAGATATGAATATCCCGAAGATGATTTCGGAGGCTTTCTCGGTATTGATATAATTGTAGATGTCGGACAAACTCTCGGCATTGGCACTTACTTTGAGCAAAGCCATACAGACCGCCGCTCCAAGCAACTCAAATACGATGGATACCGTCGTAGAAGTTGGCATTCCCAACGAGTTGAACAAATCGAGCAATAGCACATCCGTAAGCATTACCGCCATGAAGATGACCATAATCTCATCAAAATAAAATTCGGAAGGTTTGAAAATGCCACTTCGGGCGATTTCCATCATCCCACTCGAAAAAATAGCTCCCATTGCTACTCCTACACTCGCTACAATCATAATGGTTCGTAGGCTGACTGCCTTTGAGCCAATAGCCGAATTTAAAAAATTGACCGCATCATTGCTTACCCCTACTACCAAATCGATAATAGCCAATACAAACAAGGTAAACAACATAAAAATATAGACCTGTTCCATGAAAAATATTTTATTCTGCAAAAGTCATCTAAGTTTCTCAAAAACACGTTACCAAATTGTTACCAATACAAATATTTACTGTCAAGGCGGCATATAATCTTATTAATTTAATTAAGAATCGTGCGATTTTGGGTTCGTAAGACAAAAGAGGGTTCAAAAAAGTATTATTTTCTACTCCGCCAATGCGGGATTTTGCTGTTGTGCCGAACGCGGAAACGCAATCGTATAACGAGGGTCGGCGGTTTGCAGCACTTCGGTAATTCCGTTGTACGTGTGCGTGATTTGCTTTTGGTCGTTGCGGCGGAGGTCAAACCAGCGGTAGCCCTCAAAAGCCGTTTCGCGAAAACGTTCGTTCATCAATTCTTCCAAAAAAGCATTGCCCGAAAGAGCATTTACCGTAGCGGTATACGCGGCAAATCCTGTGGCATTGTAGCGTTTTTCAGCCAATTGCAACAGCGTGGTTTTCGCTTGGTTTTCATCGCCCGCCCGGTATAAAATTTCGGCTTTTGCCAGAAGAAGCTCGCCCGTGCGGAAACTGCACATATCGCTTTGCGAACTGCCTTTCTCCGTTTTGTACGAATTCCCGTCAAGCGTGTAATACAGCGGAAAACGCAAATCGTTCGCTGCATCATAAAGAGCGATGAGTTCAGGACTTACGATTGCCATTCGGTTTACCACGTTGTCCACAGCATAATCCAACGCTTGGATATTTTCTCCGGAAGCAATATTATTTGGTAAAATATTTTGCGTATTCGCATTCAAATCTAACAAATTTCCGTTTTGGGCAAGCACTTTATTGACCGCTTCCAAAGCGTTGGCATAATCTTTTTTATAAAGATAAAATCTTGATTTAAAGGCTTCTAACGAAAGTTTTGAAAAACGGTATTTGACGGCATCGGGCTGTACGGCTATGTTCATCAAATTTTCGCTTTCGCGGATGTCGGACGCAATTTGTGTATAAATTTGTTCCAAACTGGCAGGAGCGGTGTAATTTTCCATATCAATTTCCAATATGAGCGGTACGCCTCTTTCCGTCCGTGCCGAAGCCGCTTCGTAAGGTTTTGAAAACAGATTGACCAACTCAAAGTACGCATACGCCCGCAAAGCGTGAGCCTCGCCAACGAGCTGGTTTTTAATACTTTGGTCGCCATTAATGGAAGCCACACCACTGATAACCTCATTGGCATAAAAAATCGTCCGATACAGCAAATCGTAGTCAAATTCGGTGGTTTCGGGGTCGTAGCCGGTATCTTTCCACAGAAAAATATCCTTATAATTCGGTGCGGAAAAATCATCGGGATTGATGCTCATTTCGTCGGTACGGACAGAGGCTTTCGCTTTGGTTTTCGGAAACGACTGATAGCCCGAAGTGAGCAAATTTCTGTAATCGCCGAGCGTTTCGGGGATAACCCGGTCTTTGGGTTTTACATCCAAATAGCTATCGCACGAAGTCCCCAAAAGTGCGATAAAGAACGAGAATAGTATATGTTTTTTCATTTTTAAGTTGTTTAGGCATTAGCCAATAGCCATTAGGGTTGTTTCTTTAAGTTGTTTAGGCAAGTAGCCATTTTAAGTTGTTTAGCCAAACAGCCAATAGCCATTAGGGTTGTTTCTTTAAGTTGTTTAGCCAAACAGCCAATAGCCATTAGGGTTAGTTGCATTCTATTTAGTTAATACCTATTTGGCTATTGGCTAATGCCTATTGCCTATTTGGCCACTTGCCTACTGCCTTATTTCAAAATTCCAAATTCAAACTCAGTGCCACCGATTTTTGTATCGGTTGGGCATAGATGTTTCCGTAGGTTTCGGGGTCGAAATAACCGTTGTGTCCGTTGCTGAAAACGAAGAGGTTACGTCCTTCCAATGCAATTTTGAAATTGGAAATCCCGATGTTTTTTAAGTATTCTTTAGGAATACCGTAGCCCAAACGGATACTCGTGATACGCAGGTAACTGAGGTCTTTCGCCAGATTGTCAAAAGCGTAGTAAGTATTGGCAGGGTCATTCCCGTTGTACCAATTATATACCAGCCCGTCGGCGATGGTTTCACGCCCGATAATACGCGGATTTTCCGTAGGATTTCCTGCCGTCCAAGCCTCTGAAACTGCGGTTGGGTAGTTCAGCCCGGGGTCAACCCGAGTGAAATTGTACAACGGCTGAGCCAGCACGGTTCTTTTTATCGAGAACGTTCCGGCAATGTCCAACTCAAAATCCTTATACCGCAAATGGCTCGAAAGCCCGCCGTACCATTTCGGGCTTCGCGAACCCCGGTATTGGAACAAGGCTCTGGCTTCGTCTTCCGTTAAGGAAGAAGTAACCATGTAGCCCGGCATAAAAAGTGCATAAGGGTCCGTCAATTTGTAAAAATCTACTGCCGAAACCACATTTCCCAAAACATCGAAAAACGTCGGCAGTCCGTCCGTATCAAGCCCTGCGTAGGGTACCGTCCAAACGGCATCAACGGGATAGCCTTCACCGCTCGGCAGAAAACGGTTGTTGTTAAATTGCACTTTATTAATGGTGTTTTTGTTTCTACTGATGTTGAACGATGTTGCCCACGACCAATCTTTGGTGTCGATATTTCTCGTGGTTACGGAAAATTCAACGCCTCGGTTGGTCAGTTCGCCGTAATTCACGGGAGTGAGTAAAAATCCGGTTTCCAACGGAAGCTGGCGGCTCGTGATAAGGTCGGAACTCAGGCGGTTGTACCAGTCGAACGTGGCGGAAATCCGGTCGGAAAACAATCCCAAATCAACCCCGAAACCAACGTTTTCGGTTTTTTCCCAACGAAGCCGGTTGTTCGGCGGCGAGGTTACGGTGATGACCTCTTCGGTCGTTCCCGGAATGATGGAAGCCGTGCCGAATGTTCCCACTACGAAAGGCGACGACGAGCGGTCGATATTCCCTTGGAAACCATACGAACCCCGAAGTTTGAGGGTCGATATTTCAGGCAAAACCCCTTCCGCAAAGGCTTCACGGCGGACGTTCCACGCGCCTGAAATCGCCCAAATCGGCAGATATTTGTATTTCGGGTCTACGCCGAAAAGGTTCGAACCGTCATAACGCACACTGCCAAAAAGCGTGTAACGATTATCAAAAGTATAGGATGCCGTACCGAAAAACGACACATACGCATTTTCCAATTCCGTTTTGCGGAACGGCAAATACAGTGAGTTGTTGGCATCGGTGCTGTTTCTGAAGATAACCGGAATGCTGGTAAGCGTGCGGTCGTTCAGCCCGAAAGTGCGGGTTTGCGTAGCATTGGTAATGTCGCGACGGATTTCCGTACCGCCGAGCAAATTCAAATCGTGCCTGCCGAAAACCTTGTCATACGCCAACGAGTTCCGCCACATATATTGAAAGAAATCCGATTTGTAATTCTGCAAAATACTTCCTTCGGGAAGCCAATATTGATTTCTTCCACCGCTGAAATAGCGTGTTCCGGCACGGTAACTCCGGTTGAAATACGAATCTTCCGAAGCCCAGCGTTCGGTATTGTTATTTTCGAGTTGAATCCCGAAAAGGGTCGAATAGCTAAAGCCTCCGCCGATTTTGTATTCCAAATCAAAAACGCCTTTCAGTTGTAGCGATTTGAGTTCGTTGCGGGTATTGTTTCGCTCTTCAATGATGTTAAACTTCACAAAATCAGCATTTTCACGAACCAACGCCCCGATATTCGTGTCGTATTCATAATTTCCGAAAGCATCGTTTACGGTTTGGTACGGATTTACGTTCCGTGAATAGAAATTCGGGTTCGTAAAAGCGTTGGCGTCTGTCAGATATGATTTTTTATTGACCGATGTCCCGATGAGCGTAACGCCGATTTTGAGTTTTTCGGAAACTTTGAAGGTGTTTTTTAAGGAAAGATTGATGCGGTCGAAGCCGTCGTCTTTCAAACTTCCTTCTTCATTATAATATCCTGCCGAAAAATAATAATCGTGCATATCGCTTCCGCCCGAAACCGAAGCGGTGTACTGTTTGTTAATCGAAGTGCGATAGAGTTCCCGCCACCAGTTGGTGCCATTTTGCCGTAAATTGTCAATTTGTGCTAACGTTGCACTGCTTATAACGCCTGTATTTTGATACGGAGCGAGTTCGCCGGCTTCGGAAAGAAGTTTTACCACGCTGCCGTTGTCGGTGCGGTAACTCAGGTCGGTACGGCGAGCCAAACCAAGCTCAAAATCCACTTTTTGGTTGGCATCCATCAAATTGATACGGCTGTAATCGGGCATAAAATTAACGAATGTGTTGGCTCTTACGCTCACGTTCATTTTGCCTTTTCGTCCGCTTTTGGTCGTTACCAAAATCACGCCATTGGCGGCTCTCGCTCCGTAAATAGCGGTTGCCGAAGCATCTTTGAGAACGGTAATCGACTCGATGTCATCGGGATTTACGCCGGCGATGGAATAATTCCGCAGGTCGGCGAGGTTGTTTTTGTCGCTTAGGTCGGGGACTTCATTGCCTTCAAGCGGCATTCCGTCAAGCACCCATAGCGGGTCTTGCGAGGCGTTGAGCGAAGCCGTTCCGCGAATGCGGATGTTGGAAAGCTGTCCGGGCGAGCCTGTTTCGGCAGCCACCATTACGCCGGCAGTTTGTCCTTGCAACATTTGGTCGATGCCCGCCACGCCCGATTGGATAATGTCTTGGGCTTTGATGCTCGCTACGGCGGAAGTCATCTTGCGTTTTTCGATTTTTTGGTAGCCTGTTACCACCACTTCATCGAGCAGATTTTCTTCTTCCTTCATTTGAATGGTTACAAATGATTTTCCAACTACCGAAATACTTAGCGTTTCGTAGCCCAAATAGCTTATTTTCAATTCATTAATTCCCGAAGGAATGTCGAGCGAAAAATTCCCGTCTAAGTCGGTGGTCGTTCCCAAACTGAAATTTTGCACCACACCGTCAATATCGGTTTTCGCCCCGATGGTGTTTTTGTCAATGTAAACGGAAGCTCCCGGCAGTCCGATACCGTCTTCCGCAACGACTTTTCCTCTGATAGTTTTGGTTTGTTGTGCCACGAGCATCAAAGGAAAAAAAAGCATTAAAAATGCAGTCAGTTTCTTCATTGTTTGTTGATTTTAGTTAAAAAGGCATCAGCCAATAGCCATTAGGAAATTAGCTAATAATAATTGTTGATTTTGTGAAAGCCCTCACCCCCAGCCCCTCTCCAAAGGAGAGGGGAGAAAAAGCATAATGCTATCCGAGTGGCTCCCCTCTCCTTTGGAGAGGGGCTGGGGGAAAATTTATTTTTCATCTAAAGCATATCGTATTCTGAGTAATATATCATCATAATGATAGCGTGTTTCGGTGTCTTTTGTATTTTTTTTAGATTTCAATTCTTTTTGGATTTTGAGTAAAATTCCTCTCTTTAGAGAAACGGCTTCGGAAATCCGTTTCGGTCCCGAAAAAATCGGGGTGGAAGCGAAATTCTTGCTTTCGTCCAGCGATTTTTTTTCTTTACTGATTTCGGCACGGTCGGCAGCGATAATCAAGGCATCGACAAAGGCTTTTTGGGTAGCTCGCTCTTCAATCGTTAATGGTTTATTTTTCAACGTATTGGCGAAAATCCCCCGGTACAAATCGTTCAACATTTCGAGTGCGGTGTACGCCTTTGCACCGTTTTCAAGTTCGTTGGCGGTCATTCTATCCAAACGCTCATTAGTTAAAATATCCCAAAAAACATACGATTGCATATTTTTATAACTTGCAAACGGACTGTATTCATTGTAACCGTTCGGACTGTCTTTTACGGGATACACATACTGTTGTATGGCATTTCCGAAAAGCCATTCGGGATATTCGGCAACATTGTCAATCAGATAGTTGACGGCTTCACGCTGTTTTTCTTTCGGAACAAATTCATACGATTTCAGTCCGTCGCCCATCGTTGTGGTATTGATGTAAACACCACCCACGTTTGTCAGTACGTGATATGCATATAAATACCATTGCCCGATGACGGCGTTCCAGAGTTTGCCTGCTTCCAGATAATCATCGCCTTTTTGCGTTGTCCACTCCATAATTTGGGGCATTATCCGTTTGAGATTTGCCAATCCGTAATTACTTGCTTTGACGGCATCATCGCCCAAATCCTCGCTTTGAGCCCGTGGGTCAATCGCCGTGCGCATATCCTGTTGCGGCAGGTATCGGAGGTTGGGATTTTGTTGTGCTTCTTCAAGCATCCGCCGTAGCGTAACCATTTCTTTATGAGGATTTTGCTCTTTGAAATAGCGGTATCCCCACGCAATGGCAAAAATGTCGTATTCGCCGATTTTCGGGGTGATGTCGGTAATCCCGTCTTCGGGCTGTGCCACGTAATTGAAGCGGGCATAATCCATTATGGACGGTGCGGTGGCGTTTTTTCCGGTAAACGATTTCGACCGAAGCGAATCGACAGGGTAGGCGTATGATGCTCCCATATTATGCTTCAGCCCGAGCGTATGCCCGATTTCGTGCGATGACACAAAACGGACGGCTTCGCCCAAATGGGCATCGGAAAATTTGTTGGGTCGGGATTTTTCATCGATGATGCCCGTTTGTACCCGCATCCAGCTTTGTACCGAAGCCAGTACGTTATGCCACCATATCACATCGGCTTCCAGAATTTCGCCCGAGCGTGGGTCATAAACGGAAGGTCCCATAGCGTTTGCCTTGTCGGAGGCGGCGTAAGTAACGGCGGAATACCGCACATCGTCAATGTCAAAATCCGTGTCATCAGCGGCGACTTCTTTGGCGATAATCGCATTTTTGAAGCCTGCCGCCTCAAAGGCTTTCTGCCAGTCAAAAATACCGCTCTTTATATAAGGTATCCATTGCGGCGGCGTGGCAGGGTCGATGTGAAACACGATGGGCTTCACGGGTTCGGTCAGTTCGCCACGGAAATACGCCTCTTTGTCCTTCGGTTCTAACCGCCAACGGGTGATGAGTTTTCGTTTTTCGAGTTCGTGTTGCGTATCCGAAAAATACCACCGGGGCGTGGAAAAATACCCGATTCGGGCGTCGTCAAAACGTGGCGACATTGGCGTTTTGGGGAGCAACACCAAATTGGACGTAACTCCGACGGTAAGTTTGTTTTTTTCTTCCGCACCCGGAATATTCGTAGTATGCAACGATTTGATTACGATATTGTTAGGGAAATTTTTGACTTCTTCGATATACGAAAAATCTTTCATCGGCGAGGATGCCGTAATGCCTGTCATTCCGAAAACATTAATCAAATTGGTAGATGAACCGTCGTAAATTTTGTTCACTTTAATAAGAACAGAAGTACTGTCGGGCGTGTGGGCAGCGATGTCAAAATATTCCAAAATTGATTTTGCGTAATTGCTTTCCACGCTACTGCTGATGGCGGTTTCGGCACCGACCGTAACGAAAGGTTCGTACTGCATCACATAGACTTTGTTCTGCTCCCTGTTGATGTGGAATTGTACGACCACGTTCTGGAAATTCATTCCTTTATTGATGCCGGCATCGTTGAAATTGGCAGGTACGCTCGATATTTTATTGACAATCAGGAAATCGCGTTGTGCCAGACTGTCGGGAATTACGAAATAGTAATCGCCTTTTTTCGTGTAAATATCAAGCATCCCCGATGTCCGCACTGCCCCACCGGTAATTTCTTTGTATTTGTCTTCTTTCGGTTTTTCTTTTTCCTTTGTTTTTTCTTGGCTTACGGCAAGTGAAAAACAGCTGAAAGAAAGAATTCCTATTATAAGTTTTTTCATCGTAAAAGTAATTTTCGGGCGTAATATCCGTAGAAAAACCGTTTTACTACAAATAAAATGTAATGAAATGAGATATTTTGGGAGTGAAATGGTATATTTCTAGGGTGAAAATAATTTACAACAACGGAATTTTTGCTATATATTTTCCGTTTTCTACCGAAAAAAAGCACGGCTTATCCGTCAGTAGAGAGTATCTTTTTTGGAGGTTGCCGATGCCTTTGCCACTTTGCTGGATTTCGGACTGTCGGGGGCGGTACGGATTGGTTACTACGATATAGCCGTTTTCTTCGGAAATGCTGATCTCCAATGGATTGACTGCCGAAAATGCCGTGTGTTTGATGCCGTTTTCCACCAAAAGCTGTACGGATACGGGCGGTATGGCGGCCTGTAAAGCATCTCCCGAAAGGGAAACCTTAAGTTTGATGGCGTTGGCAAATCGTATTTTTTGTAATTTCACGTAATCATTTGTAAAATTAATTTCTTCATTCAAGCTGGTTTTTTCGTGGTTTTCGTGCTTGAGCAGGTAGTGGTACACGCTGGATAGTTTCATTGAAAATTCTTTGGCAAGAGCGGGTTGTGAGTCCGTTAGCGCAACAAGGCTTCCTAATGAATTAAACAAAAAATGCGGGTTCAGTCCGCTTTTCAAGAGGTCTAATCGGGCGGCGGTTACGATTTGTTTTTGTTTTTCGTTTTTGAGTTGCAATGCCATATTTTGGTGTTCGGCTTCTTTTCGGAGGATAAACTCGCGCCGCCAACGCCAAAAACCAAGCAAAATGATACCTGAAAATACTAAAATTCCACAAAGAAATATTAACGTAAACGCATTCAGCGTATTCTGAGTATGTTCTTTCATTCCCAAATTGGGAACATTTGCCGTAAAAACTACTCCTTGTCCGTGTATCGTTTTTTTTGCGTAAAAGCGGGATACGTCCATTTGCAGATAGTCGGAATAGACATCTGTCATCAATGTTTTTTCTTCACTGAAAGCCTTGATTTGTAATGCTTTATCGGTTGTGTTTTCTTCTTTTCCGAGTTGTTTTTCATCGGGGTGGAAGAGGTATCGGTCGGCGAGCGTAACGGTGGTGTAGGCTTGCATCAGGTTTTTGTCCGAAGCAATTTTTTCGTGTAATCGGCGTAACGGGATTTTTAACAATAAATTATCTTTTCCGTTCATCGGAGTGGAAAAACAAAGCGTTGGTTCGCCTTCTGAAATCAAAAATAACGACGGATGCTGAAGCGAATTTTTTTCAATTCCGATTTCGGAAACAAGCGTGTCTTTTTCTTGGAAACGATGTATTATTTCGGTGTTAAACTCCTTGTTTTCAGAATTTTCCAATGCCATTGCGAGCCACTGTATTTCCTGCGAATAGCCGTCGATAAGCCCGCTGACGATGGTGATATTGCCCAAGGCAATGCTTCTCGTTGTGGCATTGATGTATTGGTCTAACGCGGTTTCGGTGTCTTTCCGTAGCTGCCAGACAACGAACAGGAACAACAGCAACCCAACGGCACTTGCCCAAAAATAAGCGTTTTTGCCCAAGCGGCGTATTATTGTTGTAACCATAGTTTGAAATCATTGGCTTTGGCGGCACTTGCGATGACTGTTTCTTGCGGAAGCGGACGGAGCGTAACGGCGAGCTTTCCTTTTCCGTACGGGCGTAAGGTTTCTACACTTTCATAACTCACTAAAAATGCACGGTTTAGACGAAAAAAATCATTCGGATTGAGCATTTCCTCCAATTCGGAAAGCGTTTTTTCGCAGAAATATTTTTCGTTGTTCTCCGTAATGGCAAAAACGTAACGGTCTTCTGCCTTGAAATATGCTATATCGCTGATTTTAAAAGGTTTATGGATATTTCCTTTGGAAAGCACCAAGCGTTCTTTATGTGCTTTCGGGAGGGCGTTTTTTTGAAAATAAGCAACGAATTCCCGGAAGTCATTTTCTTGGTTCAATAATTTCATTTTCAGGAATTTATTCCATGCTTTCGCCAATGCTTCGGGGGCAATCGGTTTCAGCAGATAGGCGATGCTGTTTACCTCAAAAGCTCGGATGGCGTATTGGTTATAGGCAGTCGTAAAAATGACGGGACAGCCGATTTCCGTTTTTTCAAAAATGGTAAATGACAGTCCGTCGTTGAGGTGGATGTCCAAAAACATGAGGTCGCATTGGTTGGTTTGAAACCACGTTACCGTTTCCTCAATGCCCGCCAGATACCCGACGATTTCGACCGAAGCATCTAAAGACAGCAACTGCCTGCTCAGCGCCTCTGCGAGCAACGGCTCGTCTTCCACAATCAAAATTTCCAATCGGTTCATTTTTATAAGTTATCTCCTGAAAAGCGACTCAAAATGTATGCAAAACTTCTGATGAAATGCTTTTACACGGAAAATTATCAAACTCTTTCCACAATAACACTCACGGCATTGCCACCAAATCCTACGGCATTGACCAAGATGCGTTGTATGGATTTTTCCGCAGGCGGATAGCTCAAATAGGGGACAGGAAAAAATGTTTGCTTTTGCAACATTAGGATTGCCATTTCGAGACTTAATGCACCGCTTGCTCCGTAAGTGTGTCCTATTTTCCATTTGTTACAGGTCAAGATTGGTTTGTTTTTGCCAAATACTTTGTCAACAGCGTTTATTTCTGCAGCATCGCCTCTGATTGTGCCGGGGGAGTGTAGCACGGCGACGTCGATACTTTCTTTTGGGATATTTGTCAAAGCCATTTCCATGGATTTTTGCAGCGACCGTGCATCGGCAGAGATAGAAGCGCCATGAGTGATTTTTTCGCTAGCGTAGCCTATCCCGATAATGTTCGCCAATGCGTGCGGAACACTTTTATGTTCAAGGCAAAATACGGCTGCACCTTCGCCCAATACCATACTGTTTTTAGTTTTGTCCGGATGCATAGCACGACAGGGATATTCTGAAAATTCGGTAGCGTGGATGCGTAGGGCTTTGGTCTGTGCGAATGTAAAAGGCGTCAAAGGAGCTTCGCTTCCGCCTACCAGAAACCGCTGTTCCATGCCGCTTTGCAACCATGCCACCGCATTTGCCACTGCGTGAAGAGCCGTAGAGCAGGTGATGGAATGCGACATCTCAAAACCTTCTGCACCAACATCTTGTGCTACCCACGAGGCGATATTCCCCAAAGTAGTTGAAGGTGAGGTCATTGGGAGGCATTTATAGTGGTCGATGAAATATTGATAATGCGTTTCAAAAGAAGCCGTAGCACCGCGTGACGAACCTATATTGACGCCAAAACTTCCGCCTTTCCATCCTGCGCGAGTTACCGCTTTGCGGGACGCTACGATTGCATAATGTACGGTTGGGTCGAGCGAAGCATAGTCACTACGGCCGGCGACTAATGCGGCCACCTCTTGCCGGGCACTCTCGTGCAGTGTGGCAGATAATTCCCCTTGATGATTCCCGATGAGTGATTTTCCTGAACGGTATTCGGCATAAATCGGCTCGTAAGAAGACCCCAGCGCAGAGACAGACCCCATGCCTGTAATTGAAATTTTCATCTAAAAATAAACATTTAAAAAGCAAAAATACAAAGATAATTCCGATACAAGGTGTTTCAAATTAGTAAAAAAGAAACAGAAAATTCATGGGAAATATATTGCACAATCAAATTTTTTGTACCTTTGATATGAGATAACAGCCATTCCAGCGAGCTATACTGCATTTTTTCCTAACAGACACAAACTATTTAAGTATAAAAATATGAAAAACCTATTACGAAACCGCAAGCTTTTCGAAGTCATCGAAACCGCTAAAAGTCTTAAACGAAACCCGTATATATTTGATTATTTGGGCGAACGCAAAGTCCTTGTCATGCTATTTTTCAACAGTAGCTTACGCACGCGGATCAGCACCCAGAAAGCCGCTATCCATCTCGGCATGGACTGTATTGTGATGAATTTCAACAGCGACAGTTGGCAATTGGAATTTGAAGATGGCACGGTGATGGATGCCCGGACATCCGAACATATCAGAGAAGCGGCGGCCACCATCTCACAATATTGTGATATTCTTGCTGTGCGGGCTTTCCCGACGCTTACCGACAAGGAGCAGGATTTGTCAGAGAAAGTGTTCCGAAGTTTTGAGAAATACGCCACCGTGCCTGTGCTCAACATGGAAAGCGCCACCGCACATCCGCTACAAGCACTCGCCGATGCGATGACCATCTCCGAATACAAAAACAAACTCAAGCACCCGAAAGTAGTACTCACATGGGCACCGCATCCGAACGCGCTTCCGCATGCAGTCGCCAATTCGTTTACCGAAGCGATGCAACTTATGCCGGATATTGATTTTGTCATCACACACCCTGAAGGATACGAATTAAATCCGGAAGTTACTAAAAATTCACGTATCGAATACGACCAAGACAAAGCATTCGAAAACGCAGATTTCATCTATGCCAAAAACTGGTCTAACTTTAAAGAATACGGAAAAGTGCTCAATACAGACCCTTCGTGGATGATTACCGCCGAAAAAATGAAACGCACGAACAACGCCAAATTCATGCACTGCTTGCCTGTGCGGCGTAACGTAATCGTGGAAGACGCAGTGCTTGACAGCCCACAGTCCATCGTGATTGAGCAAGCGAATAACCGGACGTATGCCACGCAAGCAGCTTTGAAAATTTTGCTTGAAGACATGATATAAATTACTACAAATCAATATATTATAATAAAAATCCTAAAACCCGCAGTGCTGTTACAAACGGGTTTCGGGAGGTGTGAAATTTGCGAAAGCAGAAACTATTCTATACGAAATATGATTCTTACGATTGTAAAAATAGGTGGAAACGTTATCGACAATCCTGAAGAATTGGCGAATTTTCTAAAAAATTTTGTGGCATTGCCTTCTCCAAAAATTTTGGTACACGGCGGCGGAAAAATAGCCAGCGAACTATCCAAAACAATGGGTATCGAACCTCAATTTGTCAACGGACGGCGTATTACCGATGCCGCTACGCTCGATATTGCAGTGATGGTGTACGGCGGATTGCTCAATAAAAAAATAGTCGCCTCATTACAATCGCTCGGGTGCAATGCTGTCGGGCTCTCAGGAGCTGATGCAGGAGTTGTCCGCTCTGGCAAACGGCCTTCAGAGCCGGTTGATTTTGGGTTTGTGGGCGACGTGAGAGAAGTCGCCAATACGATGCTGCATTCGCTTTTGGAACTTTCGCTTACGCCTGTATTCTGTGCACTCACACATGACGGGCAGGGACAATTGCTCAACACGAATGCCGACACAATGGCTTCCGAAATAGCCATAGCACTCGGGGCATTGTACGAAGTACATTTGTATTATTGTTTTGAAAAACAAGGAGTTTTACAAGATGTGAATGATGAAAATTCGCTTATCACACACATCGATTCAGAACGCTACCAATCGCTTTTAGACCAAAAAATAATTGCCGACGGGATGCTTCCCAAATTAGAAAATTGTTTCCGTTCACTACAAAAAGGCGTAGCCCAAGTACACATCGGAAATCCGCAAATGATAACCACCAATGTCAAACACACGACCATAAGCCTATGACCGCATCCGAAATAACACCTTTTGCCATTCGTTTGCTCGAACAACTTATCGAGACACCGTCTTTTTCCTCCGAAGAAGACAAAACGGCTTTGCTCATCGAAGCGTGGTTTCGGCAGTGGGACATTCCGTTTCACAGGCACCTTAATAATGTGTATGCGTTCCACAAACATTTTGATGAAAATAAACCAACTTTATTACTCAATTCGCATCACGATACTGTCAAACCGAACAAAGCCTACACCCGCAATCCTTTTGAAGCGTCTACCGAAAACGGACGGTTGTACGGATTGGGCAGTAACGATGCCGGGGGTTGCTTGGTGTCGTTATTAGCGGTGTTTGTATTACTGTACAGCCGGGATGATTTGAACCACAATGTCGTCATCGTAGCTTCGGCAGAAGAAGAAAACTCGGGGAGTAACGGACTCAACAGCACGCTTCCGTTATTGCCTCCCATTGGAGTGGCTGTCGTGGGCGAACCTACGCAAATGAATTTGGCAATCGCCGAAAAAGGGTTGGTCGTGTTTGAGGCAGTCGTCAAAGGAACCCCCGGGCATGCGGCTCATCGTTATGAGGACAATGCGATATACAATACTATTCAAGCTCTTGAATGGTTTCGCGACTACACGTTCGATAAAGCATCGGAAATGTTGGGCAGCGTAAAGATGACCGTAACGCAAATCAGCGCAGGCTCACAGCACAATGTCGTTCCTGCCGAAGTGAACCTGGTGATTGATGTGCGTGTCAATGACCGATACACCAACCAACAGATTGCCGATGTGTTGGGCAAAGAAGCTCCTGTGTCGGAAATTGCGCCCCGTTCGTTACGCCTCAATTCGTCTTCCATTCCTAAAGAGCATCCGTTGGTACAAGCGGGCATTGCGTTAGGAAAAACCACCTACGGCTCGCCCACGCTTTCCGACCAAGCCGTGCTGAGCTGTCCGTCATTGAAAATGGGACCCGGCGACTCACAGCGCTCACATTCCGCCGACGAATACATTTTGCTTTCGGAAATCGAAGAAGGAATTTCTGTATATCATCAAATTTTAACAGTCTATTTATGCGAGGGATAAGCAGTGTTTTGATCGCGTTACTCCTGTGGCAATGCAAGGAAAAGCCTGCGCAAAAACTCCCGCCGGCCGTTTTGGAAATATCCGAAAGCAAAGCCGTTGACAGCCTTGCGGAAGAGGTCATAGCCGCAGTAGAATACCGTGAATACCACCCCGATTTTGTCAACATCCGGAGTCTGTCAGATGATTTTGTCTTTGATATGAAATACGCTACCGATGATAATTTCCTAAACCAGCAAGTGTACGATTGTGCCGAATGTTTCTTACGCAAAGCCACAGCCCAAGCATTAGTAACCGCCAATAACGAACTGATGGGGCTCGGTTACCGCATTAAAATATTCGACTGCTATCGTCCGTTGAGCGTACAGCGCAAGATGTGGAATATACTGCCCGGAACGCACTACGTAGCCAATCCTGCCAAAGGCTCAAAACACAACCGAGGTGCTGCCGTTGACCTCACGCTGGTCGATATGCAAGGCAATGAGTTGGACATGGGAACGCCTTTTGACCATTTCGGTAAAGAAGCACATCACACATACACCGCTTTTCCGGCAGAAATACTCAAAAACCGCCAATTGCTGAAAGAAATCATGGACAAACATGACTTTCGCTCTATTTATTCCGAATGGTGGCATTATGAATACCGCCCCGAAAGGCATTCGTCCAACGAAAATTTTGAATGGGAATGCGACCGATAACATGCAGTTCTTTCGTGAAAACGAAATAGTAAAATAGTTTTTGATATAAAAAGATGTATCTTTGTGAATCATGTTTTTTAACATGCCAGATGTTAACCTTATAATGCCGTCATCTATGCTTTTTGATTTTTCAGCGTACCATTTTAAATGGAAAATTATTCAAAAAAACCGATTGTATCTCATCGCGAAAGGTAGTTATTCGGATAGTGATTATTATTTTGTGATTACTTTTGATGAGCCTGAAGAGCTTATGGGCGATGTAACGCTTTTTTTTATCGCGCAGTCCGACTTTGATGATGAGGAAAGTTTTTTTGATTTTGTGCAAGAAAACCCGGAAGATTTGGACGAAGCCATTCACAGCATTGCAGAAAATGTGATGTACGGATATGCGGATTATGTTGAAGGCAAGAAAGGGAGCGTCATCCAAACATTGCTTTTTGAAGATGACTTTGACCATGACGGATATTTGCTTTTGCTTTACAATCATGCCAAGCGAAGCTTGAAAGTCTTTGAAATGACGGAAGAAATATTGTTAGAATTTGGCATGACCGATGGTAACTCACACTCCGAACCGCATCTTCGGCTTACGCATGAAAAAGAACTCGAAAAGAGGGCAGTGTTTTTATTAGGAGTGTATGCCGCGTGGTATCAACTAAGTAAATAAGGCAACGAAGCATCACCTATGTTGCAGATACGATTGCAGTATAAGCGTCGCACTGATTTCATCGACGAGGGCTTTGTTTTGGCGTTGTTTTTTCTTCAGACCGCTGTCAATCATGGTTTGAAAAGCCATTTTGGAAGTAAACCGTTCGTCTTCTCGCACGATGTGTATCTGCGGAAGCGCTGTTTTTAGCTTTTCGACAAATGATGCGATATAAGGTTCGCTTTGCGAGTCCTCATTATTCATTTGTTTGGGTTTCCCGATGACGATGGTTTCTACATTTTCATCGGTGACATATTTTTTAACAAAGTCGAGTAATTTGGGGGTTTCTACGGTCAAAAGTCCCGAAGCGATGATTTGTAGCGGGTCGGTCGCAGCGATGCCACAACGTTTTGTTCCGTAGTCAATAGCGATGATTCTCGGCATTTTTTTATGGTTTTGGGGTTAATACATCGGTAGAAAACACGGCGAGTTCGTTGTTTTTGAGTACGATAGCCATCCATATTTGTTCATTTTCGACAGCCATATCGGTTTGGGTAACGGCTTGGGTGGGGAAGTATTGGAGTAATTGTCCGTTTTCATCCCAAAGATAGAGTTTATTGCTGGCCGAGTCGAGACTCGCGACGTAATTTTTTCCTTTGAGGCGGAATAATTTCGGACGTGAGTAATTCCCCGCAGGGATGTTATATTTTTTTTGGTTGATAGACAAAAGGCTGTCGGACATTTGGACGAACAGGTGTTTGTTGGTTGTGAAATGATGCTGTTCGGGCAAGAGGTCTTGCGTTTCGTTCAGTCTGCCGCTGAGGTCGATGTAGAGCATGTTACCGCTGCGTGTTGAGAGTACGAATTGGTTGTTCCACAAAGCCGGCGGATTGTCCGAGAAGTCGTATTTTTTCTGTACGGGAATTCTTGTTTCGCCGTTGCGGTGCAGGATTTTCAAAGCACCATCGGTGTTGGTGTAGATCAGGTAATCTTTCTGCTGGGTTCGGAAATGCTTGGGGGTGTAGTGGGGTGTGCCTTCGGTGGTGCGGTGTGCGAATCCGCCGACTTCAATTCCTTTTTTATCGAGCAGATGCAGTTTTTGATTTTCGGCGAAAAGAAACCGGTAATCCAAATTTCCTTCATAATCGGTTACTTCAAGAGGTGTAATCGGCGATTTGTATTTTTTTGGAAAAGGAGCGACGTTCTTCCCGTTGCGGTCTACCACCCACAGCGAATTTTCCGTAGTGAAAGCCATTTGCAAATAGCCATTTTTGAACAAATCTACTTGATAAATAGGGCTTTGTATCTTTCCGTCGAGCTTTTTCTTCCATAGCAGGCTGCCATTATTCCCGATGAGGTGCAGGTCGAAATTTTCATCTTGTATGACTACTTCTTTGCGTTTGCTACGGTGGTTGAGCACGATGGTGGGCGGTGTGATGATGTTGGCATCGAGCCGGTAGACAAAGCGCTGGTGCAGGCTGTCATCGGCAGAAGTTTCGGATTGTTTTTTGCTGATAAAAGTAAAGATATAATAGTCATTCTGCGGTGTGAGTTGCAGCGTTGTCCAGCGGTAAGCCTTGGCAATAGCGGGATGCGCCCGACGGTATTCGGCATTGTTATTGAGATTGACAATCCTTGTGATGCTTACTGCCGAAGCCATTTCTTTTTCGAGTTCGCCATAAGAAGCGTTGAGAGCCAGTGTGCGTTGCTGTACTACTTGTTCGATGATTTTTTGTACGATTTCTTTGCTTTCAGAAAGGTACAGCATGTTGTCAATACGTCCTATCCAGCGCGGCTTCAACGAGGAGTGGAACAATGCCATGAAAGAGAATAACGAAGGCTCGTCCGCCAGCTCGTAGAGGTTGTATTGCGGCAGGATATCTTCCGACAGAATAGGCAACAAGCGTACGGATTCCAATCCGTCGTAGGACGAAAGTGTAGCGAAATGCCCCACCGGCGACTGGGCGAAAGTAATCCCGTTGAGCAGCGGCAACAGCGGTAAGTTTAGCGTGTCGGAAGTGAAAAGTGAGGATGCGTCGGCAAATGTATAAGACGTAACCGCATCGGCATCGGCAGGTAACCAGCGCGCCGTATCGGTTTGATATGGCTGTGTGTGCTGCATGACATCATTGTCACCGGGAGCTACAAAAGCCGTTCCGCTTAAGCGGATGTTATTGTCGTCCAAGAAAACGTCAAAAGCCAGCCAGTCCTGAAAAGACTGTGTAACATCCGCCTTGAACATAGGAGAAAAGAAGGCATTCGCCGAAGGCTTGTTCATGTATACATTGGCAATGCTGTTGCGGTCAGAGGAGGTGATGAGTTTGGTCAAAAGCGGGTGATTTTCAGCAAATGAGCGTTCTGTAAAAAACTCGATGCTGTCGGAAGTGCTGATGACCAATTGCTCTCCTGCGAGGAAATATTTCCAATCATAATTCCCTATTTTGGCGGTTTGTATTTCAGCAGAAGCACGGTTCCAAAGCGTGGTACTGTCGATATTGGCTTTGGTGGTAATATAGATGTCTTTTTGTGAAAATGCAATCCATACCGGCATGTAATCGGGCAGGCTTTTGAGTACTTTGGCCGCGTTGGCAGGAATCGTTTTAGGGCTATTTTCTTTCCAAAAAAGATTGTTGTCCGCTGCACTAAGGAAATTATTTTTCTGATTGATTTGGAATATAATTTTGCTGTCTTCAGGTAAAAACAATGTACCACGGACGATTGCCTTTTCTTTTTGAGAACACGACACAAGCACGCCAATGCTTACGCACAACAATAAAATATTCTTGATTCGATACATATATAATATATAGGATAGTACAACTATTTTGCACAAAGATAATCAAATAGTTTGAATGACAGAAAGTGCGTAATAGGGTTAAAAAAGGATTTGCAAGGCGCCAATGTTATCTTAACGTAAAATAAATGTTACGTAACTATTGTTTTATTGTAAAATTATTCTTACCTTTGTCCAACAAAAGGTTCATTAGTCAAATCATTTAATGTAAAAATATCATGAAAACAAATCTATTGTACAGCGTAGTGGTGATGCTTCTCGGATATATAGGATATGCACAGCAAAAACCCACTTTGGAAAAAGAAGGCGAGCTTATCAAAGCTACATATTATCACGATAACGGGCAGGTAGCTCAATGCGGCTTCTACAAAGACGGTAAGCCTCACGGCGAATGGAAACAATTCGACAGCGAGGGCAGCAAAAGTGCCATAGGACACTATGAAAATGGCCGAAAAACAGGCAAATGGTTCTTTTGGAACAATGACACATTAAGCGAAGTTAATTATCAGGAGAGCCGTATCGCTTCTGTGCAACATTGGAAGGAAAGTGGCACGCTTGCCGTAAACCGTAAATAACTCACGTTATAATAACACGTAACAAAAAACTCTATGGATAGCTCCGTAGAGTTTTTTTGTTGGGAAATCGTATCTAAAAGAAAGCGAAAAACGTACACCGCATAATGTTCTGCTTTTTTCATTTCTGAAGGAACACCAGGCATAAAGATAAATAAATTAACGAATAAATCAAAACGAAAGAATTCGAAACTTTGTCGTGTTGAAAAATTCATACATGACTAATATTCTCCCTACACTTCATTTTACTTCGTAAATAGCTGATAGTAAAACAACTAAACTGCCTGTATTTGTTTTAAAACACAAGGAGATATGTTAAAATAGAAATTTAACACTTAATGAATTTGCATAATACTTGATTTGTATTTTAAAAATGTTTTATTTTGCATTGTAAGTGTTGAAATGACACTTATTAAAAACAATTAAAATAATTACGTATGAAGTCAAAAGAAAAGCAAAAAGAAAAACAAAGTAACCTTTTGGTTTCGATAGCGAAAATATTTTTGCTGTCATATTTTGTTTTTATGGGCATTATAGATGTTTTTGCCCAGCAGTCACTTACCGTTAGTGGTACGATTACAGACCGTACGTCCGGAGAGCCGCTACCGGGAGTCAGCATTGTAGTTAAAGGAACGACCCGAGGTGTGAGTTCCGATTTCGATGGAATGTATTCTATTGAAGTGAGACCATCCGACGTGCTTGTATATAGCTATGTTGGATTTAAGGCCACAGAGTTTCCGGTAGAGAACCGAAGGTTTATCGATGTAGGCTTGGAAGAAGAGGTTACTACACTTGACCAAGTTATTGTAGTAGGCTATGGTTCGCAATCGCAACGAAAGGTAACGACCTCAATCAGTACCATAAAATCAGACGATTTGGTGCGCTCTTCATCGACTACTACAGCCGGAGCGCTAAGTGGTAAGATGCCGGGTATATCGACTCGGGCATTCGACTCTCGCCCCGGGCGTGGTATTGATATCCAAATACGCAATATGGGTAAGCCTCTCTACGTCATTGATGGAATTCCATACGGGGGAGAGGCTTCGCGGAACTGGTTGGGAAAATCAGATGTGTCAGGTGAAGATGCCTTCAATGCTTTGAATTTAGAAGATATCGAGAGCATTTCCATTCTTAAAGACGCTTCTGCTTCTATCTACGGGCTTCGTGCGGCGAACGGTGTGGTGCTTGTAACAACGAAAAAAGGACGTAGAGGAGACGATGTTAAGATTAGTATCAATAGCTATACTGGGTTTCAAAACCTTACACGTTTTCCTAAGATGGCAACAGCCGGCCAATATGTAAGGGGCTTGGTCGAGGCAGAGCAGAACGAAGGAAGAGATCCGAGTTCACTTTATTCCAGAGAAGAACTGTCTAAATGGTTGGCTGGGACTGAAGCCGGGTATTATAACTATGATTACTACGACCTGATCATGCGTAAAAATGTCCCACAATATAACGTCAGTGCTAATGTAACCGGAGGCTCTCAACGCTCCAATTATTATATCTCTCTGTCCAAAATGGAACAAGAAGCGATGATGAAAGATTTTGATTATTCGCGTACGAATTTACAAGTAAATATAGAAAGTACCGTGGTCAAAGGGCTTACTATAGGCACGCAGACGAGTGCTCGCATAGAGCGTTCTAGCGATGTTGGATTACCGGGAGGAGATGGGTATTTCGCTTCAATATTGTCTGTTCTTAGTAGCATTCCCACATACGGACCATATGCCAATGACAATCCTAATTATATAAATGCTATTCCCAACAGACCCGATCTCAATCCGGCACTATTTTCAAGAGCGGTAGCAGGGTATAAAGACAACCACACTAAAAATATGAACACTAATTTATACGCTGAATACAAATTCGATTTCGGTCTTTCAGCGAAGTATACTTTCTCGTATAATTATACACACCTGGACTTTGACGGATTTCAATATTCATACGACTTATATACCTACGATAGAGCGAATGGCGAGTACATACAAGGAGGCGGACAGAGTGCTCGGTGGAGATTTGAAGAACAGACTGATGCTACTTCGCGTTATAGCCAATTCATGCTCAATTATGGTAAGGAATTCGGCAAACACGGTATTTCAGCAGTATTTGCCTATGAGCGTTCGGATTATGATAAATCGAATAAATGGTCTAATACAGCTCCAACCAACAATTATATTCCCTTGAAGACTTTGGCAGAGCTTACAGGCTATGGTGAAGGATGGACATATCAAGCGAGATCAGGTTATATAGGCAGGTTCAATTATAGTTATGATGATAAGTATATGTTAGAGTTCTTAGGGCGATATGATGCTTCATACCTTTATGCTCCAAGCAAAAGGTGGGGGTTCTTTCCCGGGGTTTCTGTTGGATGGCGTATTTCTGAAGAAGGGTTCTTTAATACTATCAAGGAAATTGTCAGTGACTTGAAAGTAAGAGCCTCCGTGGGGCAGACCGGAAGTGAGAATGGCGTTAATGTTTTTGGCTACATGGGAGGTTATGATTTCAACAATGGCAGTGCAGTATTAGACGGTAATTATGTAATTGGTGTCAGACCAAGGGGTATGCCCGTTACCAACCTGTCGTGGGAGAAGAATACCACTTACAATGCAGGCTTGGACGCCCGTTTTTTCAATAATTCACTCTCATTGACTACAGATATATTTACCAAAATTATATCTGATAGACCAGCAGCGCGATATGATGTGTTACTTCCTAGTGAAGTAGGATACGGGCTCCCCAACGAAAACCTTAATAAAGATGCTTATAGAGGTATTGAAGGGATGATTACCTACATTGGTAAATACGGAGACCTTGACTATTCAGTAAGTGCTAATGCGACTTATTCTCGTTTCAGACATATAGCTACATATAAACCTAGATTTGGAAATTCTTGGGAAGAATATCGTAATTCTATAGAAGGAAGATGGGGAGGTATATGGTGGGGATATCAAGCCATTGGTCAATTCCAGTCCGAAGAACAGATACGTAACCACCCTATTGATAACGATGGTCAGAATAATAGGACTCAACTGCCCGGAGATATCATCTACAAAGATGTTAATGGAGATGGGGTAATCAATTATCTTGACGAAAGACCTATAGGATATCCTGAAAATTGGACTCCAATGCTCAATTTTGGAGGAAATATCAATCTTGTTTGGCAAGGATTTGACCTTAATTTAGATTTTGCAGGAGCATCCATGCAATCTTGGTTTCAAGATTACGAACTCAGGAATCCATTTCATGCCGGAGGCAATTCACCTGCATACTTACTCGAAGACCGTTGGCATAGAGCCGATCCGTATGACCCTAACAGCGAATGGATAGCAGGTAAATATCCGGCCATACGTAGAGGAACCAGTGGCAATAATGGGCGCAATAGCGATTTTTGGTTGCACAATGTACGTTATCTCCGCCTCAAGAATATGGAGTTCGGATATAGCATACCACGCCAATATATTGAAAAGATGAAGATGGACAGGCTTCGTATCTATATAAGCGCCTCTAACCTACTGACTTGGGATAATGTAAAAGAATATGGTATTGATCCTGAGATACAGGCTCGTGCTGCAGTAGTATACCCACAACAGAAAACGTTTATTATAGGATTTAACACCACCTTCTAAAAACTAATTAAAATGAAAAATAAATTTTATATATCAATATTTGTAATGCTTGCCCTATTGATGGTAGGCTGTGATGATGACGGTTGGTTGGAGAGAACCCCTAAAGACAGGATTACTGATGAACAATTATGGAATGACCCGACCATGATATTAGGGTTATTGGCTAACTATTACGATCGCTTACCACAGTTAGCAGGAGTGTTTAATACGGGAACTAACGCTGAGTTTGATGATGCAATGTGGTCAGGACACGTAGACCAGGACTGGCGTAACAACATAGCTTACGGAGATGATTTTGGACGTTATTGGGATTATGGTTTCATCCGTGATATCAATTTATCATTAGAGAATATGGAGCGCTATAGCGTGAGCATCACCAACGATCAGAAGCGCCAGTTTAATGCCGAGCTAAGGTTCATCAGAGCATATGTATATTTTGAGATGGTTAAGCGTATGGGCGGAGTTCCATTAGTAACTACCCAGCTAATCTATTCTGGGGATGGAGACCCTTCTCCACTACAGGTGCCTAGGGCTAAGGAAGAAGAAATATATGATTTTATTTATTCTGAAATACAATCCATAAAAGACAATTTTGTAGCTGCTACAGGCAGTCGTACAAGAGCCAACAAATACACCGCTTTAGCCCTACAAAGTAGAGCGATGCTGTACGCGGGCTCGATAGCTAAGTATAATAACCTGATGGGAACTCCGATTGCTACATCGGGAGGTGAAGTAGGCATTCCTGCCAATAGAGCTAATGAGTATTATCAAAAATCACTTGAAGCTTCCAAAGAGATTATATCCAGTTCAGAATATGAGTTGTATAATCCGGCAGGGACTTCCAAAGGAGAGAATTTCTATAAATTATTTATGGACAAGACCGCCAAGGAGGTTATCTTTGCTAAAGATTTTGCTACCGGTAAGGTACATGCATTTACCTATGATAATATTGTCAGGAGTTTCAGAACGGACATAGAAGGTTCATCAATGTTAACGCCTTCGCTGAGTTTGGTAGAGAGTTATGATTACCTGGATGGTAGTGAAGGAGTTCTTAAAGACAAGGACATCAATGGCAATTATATTGCGTATGATAATTTGGAGGATATTTTCGCAAATAAAGATGCCCGCCTTCATGGAACTGTGGTTTATGCAGGAAGCCAATTTCGTTCGCAACCGGTAAATATCCAGGCAGGAGTAGCTGTGTGGGAGAATGGAGCGTATGTATTCAGAGTAGGCAATTTAGGAACTTTTTATGCTGAAGACAATGGAGTGCTGACAGGGTTTGACGGCCCTAGGAATGACGACCAATACGTAAGTAATACGGGATTTTATATACGTAAATTTGTTAGTGAGAACCCTCAAGACGGAGTACGCCCTAGTTTGGCCAGTAATTGGTGGGTGTGGTTTCGTTTAGGAGAAATATATCTCAACGCAGGTGAGGCTGCATTTGAATTAGGCGAAGCAGGCGCTATAAGCTATATTAATGCCGTTAGGGAAGCGCACGGCGGATTCCCCGCCAATAGCTTATCCAACTTAACTATCGAAATTATTCAGAAAGAGCGCCGAGTAGAATTAGCTTTTGAAGACCACCGCTATTTTGACTTAAAACGTTGGCGTATTGCTGATGACGTATGGAATGGATTAGAGACAGACACAGATGCTGTAGTGTACGGCTTATATCCATATAGAGTATACCGGCCAGGACACACAGACCATGGTAAATATATCTTTGACAGAATGCGTCCGACTCGATTCCGAAGAGCACGTTTTTTTAGGTTGGCAAACTATTATTCTTCAATTTCCCAAAGCGTACTGAACAACAATCCAAGAATCATTAGAAATCCATTTCATTAAAAATAGTCGATATGAAAAAAATAATAATACTATTCGCTTTTATAGGATTCCTGCTCATGAGTTGCGAATTAGATAACTTTGAAGAACCTAATGTTACAATTACCGGAAAAGTAGTCTACGATGGTAGACCCATAGGGGTTCGATCCAATGGGGTTCAATTAGAATTATGGCAAGAAGGCCACCAGTTATATACTAAAGTGCCTATATTTATCGCTCATGACGGTACTTTTTCTGCTGTTGTATTTGGAGGTGATTATAAAATGGTACGTTTGTCAGGAGCCCCTTGGGAAAATCAATCAACAGACACTATATTGGTCAATGCTAGAAATAATATCTCGATAGATGTGCCTGTAATTCCATACTATATTATTGATAATGAAAGTATACGAGCTAGTTCGGGTACTATTACGGCTAGCTTTACGGTAACCCAGGTAAGTACTACCGCCGGTCTTGCCGAAGTAAGGTTGTATTTAGGGAAGTCTATTTTGACAGATCAGAATAGGAACGAATATGCAATTAATCTTGATACATCAACACTATCCTTGGGACAGCAAGCTACCATGACGGCAACGATACCTGCTAATTTGGTACAATACCCATACATTTACGCTCGTATAGGAGTCCGCTCAACAGCGACCAATGAGTTCATATACACACAAGTACAACAAGTAAATTTAAATTAAAGTGACCTCGATGTAATAAGTCATTGAATATTGGTACCTTATTTTCATGAAAGCCCCCCAAGAAGCTGTCCGAAAAGGGCAGCTTCTTTTCTCCTTAGAGTTTACCCTTTCCTTCAAAAAAATCCCTATCTTTGACATTCATTTTTAAAAATTTTCATCAATGAAAAAAATCATCTTAGGGTTGCTCTTGGTTGCCGCTACGGTTTCGGTTGCCCAAGACCAAAAGATCACTATCGAAGATGCCGAACTCGGTTATTACAAAGGACTGTATCCGAAGAATTTGTACAGTTTGCAGTGGATTGACGGCACGCAACATTATATTTACAACACGGGCGGAAGTCTCGAAATCAAAAATGCCGCTACCGGAGAAACGGTAAAAACCATCGGGAGGGAAATCACGCAAACCTATCCGCAGTTGCAGTATTTCCCGCAAATAAGCCATATTGACAGCGAAGTGATGGTTTTCCCGCTCGACGGAAATTTTCAAATCTACGACTATAAAAACAACCGCAACATAAATACGATTTCCCTTTCGGAAAATGCTAAAAATGAGGAATATAACTACAAAGCCAATGCGGTAGCTTATACGGTGGATAACAATCTGCTTGTTGCCACAGCATCAGAAAAAAATATTCCCGTAACCTCGTATCAAGACAAAAATATCGTTGCCGGACAAGCCATCCACCGCAGCGAATTTGGCATCAAAAAAGGAACTTTTTGGAGTCCCGACGGAAAAAAATTAGCTTTTTATCAAAAAGACGAAACCCACGTGAGCGACTATCCGCTGGTGGACATCGACACCTACCCGGCATCGCTTAACGCCATCAAATACCCGATGGCCGGGCAGGCAAGCGAGCGGGCTGCGGTCGGAATTTTCAACTTGGACACTCGGCAGACCATCTATCTCGATATCGACACTTCCGATGAGCATTATTTAACCAATCTCACGTGGACACCCGACGGAAAATCCGTGCTAATCGCCGAAATAAACCGCGACCAAAACCATTACGAACTCAACCGTTACGACGTTTCTTCCGGAAAAAAGACAAACACGCTTTTTGAAGAAAAAAACAGCAAATGGGTGGAACCCGAACACGATGCTGTGTTTCTTCCGAAGAAAAACGACGAATTTTTATGGTTTAGCGAACGAGGCGGTTTTATGAATTTGTATCATTATAACCTTAACGGAAAACTCATTCGTCAACTTACTGATTTCAAATGGGTTGTCGATGAAATTTTAGGATTTGACAGCGACGGAAAATCCGTGTTTATCTCCGGCACGGGAAGCGATGCAAGAGAGAAACACACCTACCGCATCGAGCTGAAAAATCCGAAGAAAATCACACATTTGACCCCTGTGTCAGGCACGCACGACACCCAATTGAGTGCTGGCGGAAATTTCCTTCTCGATAGTTACAGCAGTATGGAAATTCCGAGAGTTATCGACATCGTGAATACGCAAAATCTGAAAAAAACGAACATTCTTACCAGCGAAAATCCGTTGGAAAATTACGCTGTCGGGACGGTTGAAATGCTGACAATCACAGCCGAAGACGGTACGCCGCTTTACGGAAGGCTCATCAAACCGAAAGATTTCGACCCGTCGAAAAAATATCCCGTAATGGTATATGTTTATGGCGGTCCGCATGCCCAATTAGTAACGAATTCGTGGATGGGCGGTGCGTGGCTCTGGAAATTGGTATTCGCTCACAATGAACAATATCTGGTGTTTACGCTCGATAACCGGGGCAGTGCCAACCGCGGATTTGCTTTCGAGAGCATTATCTACCGACAGCTTGGCGAAGTGGAAATGCAAGACCAGCTCACGGGCGTGGAATATTTGAAATCATTGCCGTATGTTGATGCCTCAAAAATGGCGGTTCACGGCTGGAGTTTCGGCGGATTTATGTCGGCAAGCCTGATGCTCCGCCACCCCGAAGTATTCACCACGGCAGTGGCGGGCGGTACCGTTACCGATTGGAAATTTTACGAAATTATGTACGGCGAACGCTATATGGACACGCCGCAGTCCAATCCCGAAGGCTACGAAAAAAGCCGTGTGGGCAATTATGTGCAAAACTTGAAAGGCAAACTGATGCTCATTCACGACAGTGCCGACGACGTGGTAGTGCCGCAACACGCCGAAACGCTTCTAAAAGAGTCGGTTACGAAAAAACAGCAAGTGGATTATTTCCTCTACCCGATGCACGGACACAACGTTTCGGGTGTGGACAGAGTAAATCTTACCCAGCGGATTGTGAATTATATTTTGGAAAATAATAAGTAGGAAATAAAAACTGTAAAATGATAAAATGTAGAAAATGAATCGTTTTCTGCATTTTATTTTTGGTTGGAGGGAGCTTTCTTATCAGCTTATTTTTTGTATAAAAGACTCTAAATCAACGCCTTTGTCAACATCAAATTTTTGCTTGAGCCGGTATTTGAAAGTGCGTACGGTCTGGGTTCCTACATGCAGCGCCTGCGCAATTTGTTTATTGTTCATATTCAAATAGATGTATGAGCAATATTTTTTGTCGAGATACGTAAGTTTTTGGTTGGCATATTCCTCAAGTTGTTTGAAAAAAGTAGGATGTAATTGGTTGATATGTGATTTTACTTCTTCGAAATCGGAATTTATCACGACGTGGTTTTTCAGCATATTCCGGACTTCTTGTGATGCGCCTTCGTTGATTTTGTCTTGTATTCGTCTTAGCATATCATTTTTTCGGTCGATGATAAGATTGGAGGCGAGCATTTCTTTTCGTAATTGTTCTTGTTGAAGTTCGAGCAATGCTTGTTCGGCTTTTAGGCGGGCTTGCTCTTCTTTTTCAAATTTCATTTGGGTTTCGGCTTCTTGCTTTTCGAGTTCCCACATGGTTTCTTTTTCTTTCTCCAACCGTATTCTCAGGTGGTATGCCCTGAACATGGAGCCGAGCCCGAGCACAGAAGCGGCTGCTATGCCGAGATAGAGGAATTTCTGCTGCCGTTCAGATTCTTTTTGTTGGTTGAGTAAGTATAGTTCTTGATTTTTTTTTTGCGTTTCGTACTGTATTTCAAGTTTTTGTATGTTGAATAATTGCCGTTGGTTAAAAATATTCCTCAGTATGGTTTCGGCGCGCCGTTGGTATTCGAAAGCGGCTTTGTAATCGCCTTTTTGAGACGCAATATCGGCCAATTGGGTAAAAAACGTATATTCGGCATTGAGGTCGGGGGCGGCAGCTTTTTGTATGTGAAAAAGCCCCTGCATGAGATAGGCTTCGGCTTGGGTAAGATTGCTTTCTTGCAAGGCAAAACTACTTTTTATACCATAGATATTAAGCCATTTGTTGCTTTCTATTTGTTTGCTTGTAAGTTCTTTTTCGGCAAGAGCCAAATACCGGAAGGCTTCGCGCTGGCGTATTGGCAGAGGTTCGGTAGCGTGTTCGAGGTAAAAATTGGCAATATTGATGCAAGTGATGACAAACGTATTGACACTTACTTTTTCAGGATGGTGATTGTACAGTTCAAATGCTTTGTGCGAGTAGGTCATGCTGCTATCGGCATAGGTTTTGTCCGAAAGTTGTTGGTATTTGTACAAAAGCGTACTCGATAGTCCGTTGTAAACATTTGCCAACCGATTGGCATTGTTTGCAGGAAGTACATTTTGTTCACATTTTCGGATGTAAGTTTCCATTTTATCCGCATTTTTCCACTTGCTGTATATGCTGTATATGATATAGTTGAGCGAATATAAAGTATAGTTTTTGTCGGGCGTATCATTGAGAATGGCAACCCCTTGTTGAGCAAAATCCATGGCTTGGTCGGGTTCGTTGAGTATCAAGGCGAGAAATGCCTGAGCCCGCAATGCTACGGCTTTGGCTTGGTCTGCGCCCGATTTTTCTGCGTAATAGAGGCTTTGGTCGGCAGATGCTTTGGAAGCCACCAAGCTATCAATAGCCACCAAAAAACCACTGCGGTGTGCGTAGAAAAAAGCCTTTTCAAAATCGGTATAATCTTCATTCACGGCCTTTTCCAAAAGGGTAAGTGCCTCATGAGCTTTCCCCGAAAAGGTTATTTCTTCGAGTTTATTCATTACCGATTGGGCTTCTTTTCCCATCGTTTGCCCCGATACCGATACAGGCATTACACATACGTAAAACAATGCCGCCCAATGAAAAAACAGACGAGATATATTCATAATTTGATATGATTTTCGGCAAGATACAAAATTATTTTAGACGCTCAACACGTGCAATGAAATTATAAAAAAAACAGACCCTTTTAAAATTTAATTTTGACAATCCGATAAATATAGCTACTTTGGCACGCACTAACACCTTGACTATGAAAACACTTGACAAAAGCATTCCGCTACGCCCCCGATTTTATCATGAAAGTCCGCTTTCGCCCGAAGCGCTTACTGCCAATACCCAACGTCTAAAAGAAGAAATGGGCAAAATGTACGACATCAAAATATCGGATACGCACGTGTGGTTACAGCTGCCGCAGAGCAAACGAAAGTACTATTCGCCGCACCTGCATCTTGAATTTGAAGCCAATGAGGACAATACAACGCACATACGCGGGCTTTTTGGTCCTGACCCAACGTTGTGGACGTTCTTTATGTTTTTGCATTTTGCCATTGCAGGCATATTTATTTTTTTTGCAGCGATGGCATATTCGCATCACAGACTTGGTCAAAATTTCACATGGGATATAATTGTCATGGCTATTATGCTGATAATGTGGGTTTTATTGTATTTCTTCGCGCGTTTTAACCGCAGTAGGGGCGTACCACAAATGTACGAACTCAGAGAGCTTGTAGACCGCATCGTGGCGCTTGAAAAACAACCATAAACTTAAAAAAACATTGTATTTTCCGAATATATTTCCGTGATTTGTATTTTATTTCGATAGCGATATATACGAAAAAATATTTTTTCCATAATAGATACTTTCCATGCAATCAAAGAAAAATAAAACCATCACGATAATCACCGTCGGATTTGCTCTTTTTGCGATGTTCTTCGGGGCAGGCAATTTGATATTACCGCCTTACATTGGGCTTGTAGCGGGCGGGCAGTGGCCGGCATCGCTCATCGGATTTTTTAGTACGGCTATTTTAGCTCCTTTTCTCGGAGTACTGATGGTCGCTGTTTCGGGAACTTCGTTTTTTGATTTAGGAAAAAAAATACATCCCAAGTTCATTGATGTACTGGCGTTGCTCATTATTCTTTGTATAGGACCTATGGTAGCGATACCGCGTACAGGGGCGACAACCTACGAAATAGGTATCGCACCTTCGTTTCCGTGGTTTGACAACATCGTTTTTTCCGTGATTTTCTTTGCGGTTGTATTGGCGTTATCCATTTCGCAGACCAAAATAGTAGACATTATCGGTAAGGTACTCACGCCTTTCCTTTTGGTATCTTTGTTGGCATTGGTTGTTTTAGGGATTTTATACCCGGCACAAGCCCCTGCGGTAGCGACATTGGACACTACGCAAGCCTTCATGTTTGGATTTACCGAAGGATATCAGACGCTCGACGTGCTGGCTTCGGTTATTTTTGCGGGCATTATCATCTCGGCAGTCATCAATAGCGGGTATACATCTGTGGGCGAGCGCACCAAAGTTACGATTGCGGCGGGAATTGTCTCTACAGCAGCATTGCTTTTCATTTACGGCGGGCTCATTTATCTCGGTGCCACTACCGATTTGGCGTTTACTCAAAGCGTTTCGCGTACCGATTTGCTGCTGTATATTTCACAATCCATACTGGGCAGTAGCGGTACATACGTCATATCGGTAGCGATTGCTTTTGCGTGCCTCACCACGGCGATTGCGCTGACTTCCGCAACAGGCATGTTCGTCGAGCGGATTTCGTCAGGACGGATTTCATACCGCTATGGAGTTATTGCCTGTGTGTTGGTTTCTGCTTTTTTGTCGGTCAATAGCGTAGATGAAATCATCCGATATGCGGTCAATATCTTATTGTTTGTCTATCCTATTACATTTGTATTGATAGTGTACGTATTGCTTTTCGGACGATTGGTCAAAACGCGGCTTCCTTACATTGCGGCCATCGTAGCGGCTGCGGTAGTATCGTTTATTTCCGTATTGGAAAACATGGAAATCAATCTGTTCTACGTATACGAATTCAAAAATACGATTCCGCTCAGCGAACACAGTTTAGAATGGGTACTTCCTTCGTTTGTGGCATTTGTAGCCTTCGCTTTGGTGAGCCGGCGGATGAAGTAAACGTTATATTTTCCCGATATAGAACAATCCGTAGCATTCCGTTTGTTCGTCCAGAAGCAAATATTCTTTGAGTTTGCCTACAAATCCGGGCGTACTCCAATAACAGCCCAAACCGTATGCCGTACACATCAGATACATGTTTTGGACACCCATCGCTACGGCAGCAATTTCTTCCCATTGCGGTACTTTCCCGCTAAAACGGATGCAAATACTGATGATTGTATCCGATTTTTCAGCTTTTTGGATGATTTCGTCGTATTTTCGTTGCGAGAATTTTTCTTCGGGGGTAGTTTCTTTGTAGAGAGAAGCCATTTTTATTCCCAAATCATTTTTTTCGCTTTCGCGGAATGCTTTGAGCCGCCACGGTTCGGTTTTCCGGTGATTGGGAGCGAAAGTAGCCGAATGTAGTATTTTGCCGATGATTTCAGTATCTATCGGCGTACTTTGGATGTATTCCGACGGGTAATGGCTTTTTCTTTCTTCGATGATTTGATAGAGAATTTCGTGAGTTTTCATGGTTTTTTATATATTTTATTGATTATAAGAGCAATAGCACCGTCGCCTGTTACGTTGCAAGCCGTCCCGAAGCTGTCCATCGCGATGTATAATGCAATCATCAGGGCAATGGCGTTCTGGTCAAATCCCATCATCGACTGCAGTACGCCCACCGCCGCCATTATCGCACCGCCCGGAACGCCCGGAGCGGCAATCATCACGATACCGAGCATCAGAATAAATCCCGCAAAAAGATTAAAATCATACCCGTTGCCCTGCATCAGGAAAAGTGCCAGCGTACACGCCACGATTTTCATCGTGCTGCCTGCCAAATGAATGGTCGCACAGAGCGGCACGACAAATCCCGCAATATCGGGCGACACCTTGTTTTGCTGTACTTGCCTGAGCGTTACCGGAATGGTCGCTGCCGATGACTGCGTGCCGAGTGCCGTAAAATACGCAGGCATCATCGTCAGTAAGGCTTTCAGCGGATTTCGACCCGAAACCAAACCCGCAATTCCGTATTGGAACAAAAGCAAACCGATGTGCATCACGAAAATAACCCCGATGATTTTCACGAAAACCGAAAGTACCGAAGCCACTTTTCCGCTGTACGCCATTTCGGCAAAAATCCCCATAATGAAGAATGGAAGCAACGGAATAATGACTTTTTCAATTACTTTTACGATAATTTCTTGAAAATCTTTGATGACTCCGCCGAGCGTAGAATTGCTTTTGAACGCCAGCCCCAACCCGACCATAAATGCCAGTACGAGTGCCGGCATCACACCGAGTATGGGCGGAATTTCGAGCGAAAAATACGGTAGCAATTCCCGTCCGCCGGCTTCTGCGGAAGCGAAGCCGTCATTGGTTATGAGCGACGGAAATACGGCTTCACTGACAAAATACGTCATAAAACCCGACAAAAACGTGGACGCATACGCAATGCCGATGGTAATAACCAAAAGCCGGCCCGCATTCGATTTTAAATCTGCAATGGCAGGCATCACCAATCCCATAATAATCAGCGGAATTGAAAACGACAAAAACTGACTGAAAATACCGTTGAACGTCGCCAAAATACGATTTGCCCATTCGGGGAAATACAGTCCGGCAACGATACCGAGCGCAATGGCAACAACGACTTTGAACAATAAGTTCGAGAATATTTTGGACATCATTCAAAAAGGCATTTAAAATTATGAAAAACAACACTATTGGTTTGTATAACCAGACTCGAATTCAACAAAAGTAATAAAAATAATTAGTTATTGTGAAGTTCTTAAAATTATTCTATTTTTGCCCCTATTAAAATAATGAAAATGGACCAACTATTTACCTTTTCGCTATCTGTTTTTACAGGGCTTTTCGCTATTACCAATCCGATTACCAACGTTCCGGTTTTCCTCGGCGTGGTGGAGGATAAGGATGATGCCGCCAAAAAACGCATCGCCAAAAAAGCCTGTCTCACGGCATTTGTCCTGCTCACGGCGTTTATTTTGCTCGGCAAATACATTTTTGAATTGTTCGACATTACCATTCCTTCGTTCAAAATCACGGGCGGATTACTGATATTTTACGTGGGATTTGAGATGATTCTTTCCAAAAAATCGACCGTAAAAAACAGCGGAATCGTAGAAGATACGGACGACAGCGTGGCAATAACGCCGCTCGCCATTCCGTTTATTGCCGGTCCCGGCACGATTGTTACGGCGATGAATTTCGTGTCCAACGTCAGTTACGTCCATCTGCTCATCACGATTTTGATAGCGGCTATCGTCATCGGGATGAACCACATAGCGTTTTCTTTCAGCCGTATCATCGTCAAGCGTTTGGGCAAAAACGTCATCACCGTATTGGGTAAAATTATGGGACTTATCATCGCCATCATCGGGACGAATATGTTCATCCAAGGATTGAAAATGACCTTTGATATATGAGGTGTTTCTCATTCGTAATTGCCTTATTGTTGTCGGGTTGCGGTCTTTTTTCCGAAAAACCGCGGTTTGATGAGATGCTTACCGTAACGCAGATTTCCGACGGCGATTCGTTCGTTGCCCTTACGGGGGATAAAACCGAAGTACGCCTGCGGATACACGGCATCGATGCTCCCGAAAAAGGACAGCCGTACAGCCAAAAATCAAAACAACAGCTCTCGGATTACATCTTCCGGAAGCAGGTTTATATCCAAATTGAGGACACCGACCGCTACGGCAGGAAAGTCGTCAAAGTATTTACCCCCGACAGCACCGATGTCGGCTTACAGATGATTCGCTCGGGGTTGGCGTGGCATTACACGGCTTATGACAATTCCAAAAATTATGCTGCCGCCGAAAAAGAAGCCCGGCAAAAACAACTCGGACTTTGGAACGACTCCAACCCCACACCGCCTTGGAAATGGCGTGCCGAAAAGCGGAAAAAGTAAGATATTACGATTTTTTCCGCTTGAAAAAATAAACTGTAAAAACCGTACTCGCCAGATACAAGCCTGTCATAATGAGAATGATAAACACCGTTGATTCGGGGGCTTCCACTACGTAAAAAGCGTATGCAATGGCGAAATAAAGGACGTTCACAACCAACGAAAAAATACTCAAAAACAGCAACATTCCTCTGTATGCCCGCTCTCGGTTTTCGCCATTTATTGCAAAAGGATAATTGAGATGCTGTACGTTTTTTCGGCAAAAAAGAAATAGTAACATCAGCAAAAGATTGATGCCGGAAAGCACAAAAACCGCTTCTTTGCCGGCGTAGCTGTCCACTTCGCCCGTGAAATCCAAGTGTGTGGGAACAACCTCGGGGAGCGTGGGATAAATGACCAAAAGTATGGCAGTAGTCAAAAACCACAACATTACCGAACTGTACCAAATACCTTTTGCTTTCATTGTTTTTCGGGTCTTAATAAACAAAAAACAGGCTGTTTTTCGCCGTTATTTCTGTTTTCGGTGTAGGCTTGCATGATTTTCAACGCAAAGGAACTTCCCACCTCACTTTTACAATCCCAATGTTATCGGTAGTTTTTATTTAAAGCTTGATTCCAAGCTGTAATTTTCCGCCAAGACCGATTTCTACGATTTTTTGCAAGGTAGAAAGCCGGACATCTTTGATATTATTTTCAACTTTTGAAATGTATCCTTTATTTGTACCACATTTTTCAGCAAGTTGTTCCTGTGTAAGACCTTTTTCAAGTCTTGCTTGTTGAATCAGAATTCCGAGTTTAAATTCCTCAAAACCTTTTTCAAAATCATCGCGTTTTTTTGTTCCTTTCTTTCCATATTCCTTCTCAAGGATATCAGTTAGAGATGTTAGATTTTTATTTTTCATTTTTATATTCTTCTTTTATTTTAAGTGCTTTTTCAATTTCTTTTTTTGGTGTTTTTTGTGTTTTCTTTTGAAATCCATTCATTAAGACCACAAGTTTTCCTTCGTCGAAGAAACAAAAAATCCTGAAAATATCACTTCCGAACTCGTATCTCATAAAGACCGTCCGTTCCTTACAAATGTTTGAAATATTCAGAAGGATTTTTTTCAACTGTTTCAATTACCATAATCGTCCACAATATTTTTTCTTTTACTTTCGGCTTCTGTTTTTGAAAGAAGTCAAGAAAGTAATTTTTGTAAGCGAAAACATTTCTAATTTTTTTGTTCTCCATAATTAATTGCAAATATACAAAAAGTTGCCTAAAAAGACAACTTTTAATTTTTTATGCAGAATTTTTTCGTGATATATCGGCTAACGTATAAATTCTACAAATCATTTTTTCAAATTTATTTCTCCCTAAAAATCAATCAATTACGCATCTCCACATTCCAAAATACAAAAAAATCCCGTTTTTCTTTCAAATATTCTTTCGTACAACACTCATAAACACAGCGTTACGGGCAAGTTTTCTATTGATTTAGTTTTTTTCTGAAAAAATCACACAATATCCTGATTTTTATACCATTCGGCGAATTTCTGTACGCCT
>JAUNTM010000007.1:0-4212 GCA_030538675.1 Capnocytophaga sp. | reverse complement strand
AAAAAATCACACAATATCCTGATTTTTATACCATTCGGCGAATTTCTGTACGCCTTGGGCAATGGGTGTGTCGGGTTTGTAGCCTGTATCGCGGGTAAGGCGTGAGGTGTCGGCGTAGGTTTTTTGGACGTCGCCGGGCTGCATCGGGAGCATTTCTTTGACGGCTGTTCCGCCCATTGCTTTTTCCATCGTTTCGATGAACTGCAGCAGTTGCACAGGCTCGGAATTGCCGATGTTGTACAAGCGGTAGTACGGATGCTCTTCCGCAGCAGTCGGGGCATTGTTCATCACGGCGAGCATTCCGCCAACGATATCATCAATATACGTAAAATCTCTACTCATATCTCCGTGGTTGAACACTTTGATAGGTTGCCCGTCGCGAATGGCTTTGGCGAAAAGTATGGGCGACATATCGGGTCGTCCCCACTCGCCGTACACGGTAAAAAACCGCAGTCCCGTGGTAGGCAATTGGTACAAATGGCTGTACGTGTGCGCCATCAGCTCGTTGCTTTTTTTGGTGGCGGCGTACAGACTCACGGGATAATCCACATTGTCATTTTCCGAAAAAATTTCGTTGGATGAATTGCCATAAACGGACGAACTCGAAGCGTACACCAAGTGTTGCGGTTTGTACGCCCGGCAACATTCTAAAAGATTCATAAAACCAACGACGTTCGAGGCGATGTACGCATGCGGATTTTCAAGCGAATAACGCACGCCTGCCTGTGCCGCCAGATGCACCACGACATCAAATTTTTCTTCCGAAAAAAGATTTTGCAACGCCGCATAATCCGTCATGTCGGTTTTCGCAAAACGATACCGATGGTTGCTTTCGCTTGCAACAAGTTGGTTTTCAATTATTTTCCCAGAAGAAATTCCAGCTGAAGCAAGCCGTGCATATTTCAGTCGGACATCATAATAATCATTGATATTGTCGATGCCCACGACCTCAAAGCCTTCATCGAGCAAGCGGTTGGCAAAATGGTATCCGATAAATCCGGCGGCTCCCGTTACGAGTATTTTCATAAAAAATAATATTTTGAAAGGTAGATTACATGATATTTATATGAACTAAAAGTTTTAAAATAAAGATTTTTACGTTTTATCGATGCTGTTTAGAAGTTTTTCTTCGTGTTGAGCATTATAGTTTTTTATTGGCTTTGTCTTTGAGTACGCCTTTTACGTCGTATACGACAGCATTTTTATTTTTTAATAAATCAAAATCCAATGTGAGAAACTCACGGTGGGCAACCGCAAGAATGATAGCGTCAAAACTGTTTTTCGGACAGCTTTGTACTGACCTAAATCCGTGCTCGCGTTGTACTTCATCGGGGTTTGCCCATGGGTCGTAAACGGTAACTTGCGCATGGTATTCTTCCAGATGCTTTACCACATCGGTAACTTTGGTGTTGCGGGTGTCAGGACAATTCTCTTTGAAGGTAACCCCGAGCACGAGTATGGATGCGTTTTTTACGCGTATATCGTTCTGTATCATTAGTTTGACGGTTTCGCTGGCAACGTAATGCCCCATCGAATCGTTCATGCGTCGTCCTGCGAGGATGATTTCAGGATGATAGCCTACTTCTTGAGCCTTTTGCGCGAGATAATAAGGGTCAACCCCTGTACAGTGGCCGCCTACCAAGCCGGGACGAAAAGGGAGAAAATTCCACTTTGTTCCTGCGGCTTCAAGTACGGCTTGCGTATCTATATTCATGATATTGAATATTTTGGCAAGTTCGTTGACAAAAGCGATATTGACATCTCGTTGCGAATTCTCGATGACTTTAGCGGCTTCGGCAACTTTGAGGGTGGGGGCGAGGTGGGTTCCTGCTTTGAGTACCGAGCGGTAGAGTTTGTCAACGTGTAGTGCTGTTTGGGGGTTTGAACCCGAAGTGATTTTTAGAATGTTCTCAACAGTGTGTTTTTTATCGCCGGGATTTACCCTTTCGGGGGAATATCCCACACCAAAATCACGGTTGAAAACCAAGCCGCTGTATTTTTCCAGCACGGGAATACATTCTTCTTCGGTACAGCCCGGATATACGGTAGATTCGTAGATAACGGTGTCATTTTTTTGAAGATATTTACCGACGGCTTTGCTTGCTTTGAGTAAGGGTTTTAACACAGGGCGGTTGTTTTTGTCCACAGGTGTTGGTACGGTAACGATATATACATTGCAATGGGCGATGTCAGTTTCACCGGTGGTGCAGTACAGCCCGTTGGTTATGGGGATGCTGTCGGTGAGTACGGCTTGCAAGTCCTGGTTTGCGACTTCCAAGGTGTCGTCATGTCCGCGCATAAGTGTCTGTACGCGTTCTTTCTTGAGGTCAAACCCCACGACGGGATAACGTGTTGCGAAGAGCCTTGCCAGCGGCAGTCCTACGTAACCAAGCCCGATAACGGCTATTTTTATAGTGTCAGAAATCATATTTTTTGTAAATTACTTTGAATGAAGAAAAATGAATCATGCGTTCGATTTTTCATCGTGCTAAAATACGAAAAAGGTTTTTAAATAAAGTTCTAAATACGAAATCGGGATTTGTTTTTGGGAGAAGGAAATGATTTTTCCGTATTTAAACGTATGATAATCATCATAATAACTAAAAAATCTTACTATTTAACGTGAAAGAAGTTATGTGGTTGTAGGTATATCGCGAATTTCAAATCTTATTTTTTAATGTTATGTATAGGATTTTCTCCTTGATGGCATAGCACTTCCTGTCATTGGGTTTAGATTAAGAAATATTTTCAATCGAAAGCAAATAAAACTTTTCGAAATTAAAACTTTTGCAAATCTAATTTCAAAAAAAAACCGGACGCTAACAAATACCTTATATACAAACAATTATGGTAATGGAGTCGTTGTTTTCTCTATGTTTTTTAGGGTAGCATAGGAAAAACAAAATAATATTGAAAACGTTAAAAATGAGTATGGCTATTGTGTAAATAAATTTTTATTCTTTATTTTGTGCTGTAAGTGTAATTAATACACTTATTAAATAATAATTAAACCGTACATATATGAAAGCCAATCGAAAAAGAAAACCGAACCAAAGACATCGTTTTCTTTCGTATTCGAAAGCATTTGTCTTATTCATGTTTGTTTTATTCAGTACGAGCATGACGTTTGCACAACAGTCCGCTACAGTAAGAGGGACTATTACAGACGCTGTAACCGGCACTCCCTTACCAGGAGTAAGTATTGTCGTCAAAGGAACAAGCAAAGGGGTGAGTACGGACTTTGACGGTAATTATGTTATCGAAGCCAGCCCGAGAGAGATGCTTACATACAGTTATGTAGGCTATAAGACTGTTGATATACTGATAGGCAGCCAACGTATCATTAATGTCCGCCTTGAAGAAGAGGTAAGCAATCTTGATGAGGTCGTTGTTGTAGGCTACGGCACACAGCGTAAATCCGACCTTACCGGAGCTGTCGCTGTCGTTGCTGTAGATGATGCTAAAAAAACGGTTACTTATGATGTCGCTAAGATGCTGCAAGGACAAGTAGCCGGCGTTACAGTACAATCATCAGGCGAGCCCGGAGGATTTGTCAATATGAAGATACGTGGCGTATCATCGTTTAACAACAACAATCCTCTTTTTGTTATCGACGGTATGATTGTGGATTCTCCGTATGATTTTGCTCCCGGCGATATTGAGTCTATCCAAGTACTCAAAGATGCTTCATCGGCTGCCATCTATGGTGTACGAGGTGCTAATGGAGTTGTCATTATTACTACTAAAAGCGGTAAAGGCGGTCGTCAGGCGATACGTTATCGAGGATTGTTTGGATTCCAAAATGTTGCTAAAAAATGGAGTCTTACCAATAGGGAACAGTATCAGCAAATTACCAATCAAGCGTATATCAATGCCGGCGAGGCTATATTACCGGGGAATGACCCTTCGAGTCCTTACTTTATCAGTAATGTAGACACGAACTGGCAAGATGCCGCTTTTCGTACAGGAATTGTGCTGAACCACACGGTCTCTTTACAAGGAGGCACTGCCGAATTGGGGTATAATCTCAATTTGGATTATTTCAAAAACAGTAGTTATATTGATGTGCCACAAGATTACGAACGCCTATCGGGGACGCTCAACGTTAACGGAGTTAAAGGCAAATTCAAATATGGAGCCAAAGTAGGTATTACCCAATCTGATAAAAACAGTTTCAACGAGTACAATGCCGGAACTTCGTCAATCATTCAT
>JAUNTM010000006.1 GCA_030538675.1 Capnocytophaga sp. | reverse complement strand
TCTTAATTAGGAATAGAAAAAATGAAATTACTAAATAACGTGAGTTCGATGTAACAAGCTGTTGATTATTAGCATCTTATTTTCGCGAGAGCCCTCACCCCCAACCCATCTCCAAGGGAGATGGGTTGGGGGTGAGGAAGTTAAAGTGTTGATTTACAGTATTTTCTCATGTCGAACTTACGTTAAATAATTATAGACAACTGATTATTACGCTTCTTTTTTCTTCATCTTTCGGTAGATAAAATACCCCAACACGCCCAATAGCAAGTACGGAAATGCCATCAGGTAGACGATGCCGTTATTGACACCTTGCGCTTGCCCTTTGTCTTCCCCGCTTTCGAGGACGGCTCTACACATAGCGCATTGGGCTTCAGCATCGGTAGTGAAAAGCAGTAAAACTAAAATTATGGCGATGTAATGTATTTTTTTCAAAACAATAAATTTTTGATGCGAATGTAAGTATAAAAAATGAATTAAAAAATGTATCTTTGTCAAAAGCTACTAAATCAATAACTTATGAAACACTTTGCCTTCTTCTTTTCAGTATTGGCGGTGGCGTCATGCAAGCAAAAGACAACCAACGAACTCAGCCATGACCGGTATCTTACCATAGGCACGGAGTACGCCGTACAAACCCAACAACTTTTGGGTAAAAATTTACTTGAAGCTATCCAAAATGAAGGGGTGGAAGAAGCTATTCGTTTTTGTAATATAAAAGCGATGCCTCTTACCGATAGCGTTGCACAACAGCACTCGGCAGACATCAAAAGAGTAACCGACAAACCTCGGAATCTTGACAATAAAGCGAATGCACAAGAACTAAAAATCATCAAGGCTTACAAAGAAGCGCTTGCTAAAGGTGAAAGTCTAAAACCCCAACTAATTGAGGAAAAAGATAAAGTAGTGTATTATTCGCCGATACTAACCAACATGATGTGCTTACAATGCCACGGCTCTTCTGATGCGGTATTGCCCGAAACGATGCAAGTGCTTACCCAGCTATATCCTGATGACCAAGCTACGGGATATGACGAGAACCAAGTCAGGGGGTTGTTCAGCATTCGTATAGATAAATAACAGCTTCCGATTAGGAATTACTTCGGGCTTTGGCTTCGAGTTCCGCCTGGAATTCTTCTATCGCAGGACGCATAGTGCTTTCGGGAAGGTCGGCAATGCGGATATACATCAGTCCGTCGATAGCGTTATTGAACATAGGGTCGACGTTGAACGCGATGACTTTCGCATTTTGCTTTATATATTTTTTGATAAGTACAGGCAAGCGCAGGTTTCCGGGTTCGAGTTCATCAATAATTTTGTCGAATTTGTTGAGGTCGGCACGGGTTTCGTCAAAAATAAAATCCTTATCCTCGTCCTTGAGTTTGACTTTGAACTCCTTTTTCGGTTTTACATATTGTGCGATATACGGGTCGTAATAATTGGACTTCATAAACTCAATCATCAGCGATTTTGAAAAATTTGAAAATTGATTGCTGATGCTCACTCCGCCGAGCAGGTATTTATGCTCCGGATGCCTTAGTGTCGTATGCACGATGCCTTTCCAAAGTAAGAAAAGCGGCATGGGTTTTTGTTGGTATTCGGAAGTGATAAAAGCCCGCCCCATTTCAATGGTTTTGCTCATCATATCGTACAATTCGGGTTCGAAGCGGAAGAGGTCATGCGTATAAAATCCGTCAATGCCGTATTTGGCAAATATTTGCGAACCCAATCCCATGCGGTATGCTCCTGCCAAGCGTTTGGCTTGGTTGTCCCACAAAAACAAATGGTGGTAATAGTCGTCAAAAGGGTCTACATCAGAGGATTGATTTGTACCTTCGCCGATTTCGCGGAATGTAATTTCACGCAACCGCCCTATTTCTTTCATGATGTTAGGGATGTATTGCGAAGTTGAGAGGAACACTTCGTAATTATTACTTGCCAACAGGCGCAACTCTTTGTTTGTAATGCTTTGTATTTCCTTTTCCAACAAATCTGTTGAAATCGGGGCAGCGATTTGTTCGGGGATTTTGGGTGCTTTAGTCGCTTTGAGTACGGTAGTCAAAGGTAAAAATTTGCGGTCTTGTTCCAGCGCGTTGGACAGAATGTAGGTTTTTTTGCGCAAAAATTCGGTGTAACTTTCTATCGTTTTGTATTCCTCTTGTGTGCTTACGGAAATCGGTTTTCCGATACGGATGTAGATGGTACGTTTGCGTTGGGTCAACAATTCCGACGGCAGTTTGGCAGTTCGCAGCGTATCGCTGATGTTTGAAAGAGTATAAAAAAGTTTGCTGTTTTTGGCGTGAAAATAAATCGGGACGATGGGGACTTGCGCTTTTTTAGCCAGTTTCATAGCGGCTTCTTCCCAAGGCTTGTCGATAGCGAGTTTGCCATTTTTGGTTACGGAAACTTCCCCGGCAGGGAAAATTCCCAACGGCATTCCGTCTTGCAAATGCTTGATTGCCTGCTTGAAGCCGAGCATACTCGATTTGGCTTCCTTGTGGTTTTCAAACGGATTGACAGGCATCACATACGGAGCCAACGGCTCGATGCGTTGGAGTAAAAAATTGGCAATAATTTTAAAATCAGGGCGCCGTTCGAGCAAAAGTTTGAGTAACAAGATCCCGTCGATGCCGCCCAACGGATGGTTCGAGATACTTATAAAAGCCCCGTCTTTGGGAATATTACGCAAATCTTCTTCGGGAATTTCAAATTGTATCTCAAATTCACTCAAGATGCTATTCAAAAAATCGAGCCCTTCGAGATGTTTGTTACGTTTGTAGATACGGTTGAGTTCTGATATACGCAATATTTTCATTAATATCCATCCCCCGAAAGTTCCTACAATACCGTATTTGTCAATATTGATAGCCTTTGCGACCTCTTTTGCATTTACTAGCCCCATCTTTCGTTTTTTCTTATCTTAATAGGTTTTGGTTGTCAAACGTATTATTTTTACAAAGGTACTAAATAGTTGTGTAAACTGAAAATCTTTAACAGAGCATATTTGCCCGAAAGGCTGTTTGGTGTTTGTGAAGTATACCGTGCTATCATCTTCTGTATGGAATGTTATTTTGTTGAAAATCGAAAAACCGAAAAATTTTTTAGAAAAATCCCTGAAAAATCGTATTATTGCTTTCTTTAATTTGTAGTATAAATGAACGATGACGAACTTACCAGCTTGATAGCGCTGAAAAAAACACCCCTCATAGGCGATATTACTGCCAAAAAACTAATCACTCATTTCGGTTCGGCAAAGGAGGTCTACGAACACAAAAAGTCGGATATAGAACGGATTGACGGCATCGGAAGTGCCATCATAAAGCATTTGCAAGACCCGCAGTACAGAATTGCGGCAGAAAAAGAGTTGAATTTTGTACATGCGAATAAGGCTATCCGACTGATCACCTACACGGACGATGCTTATCCGCCGCTACTCAAACAATGTGCCGATGCCCCCGTGGTGCTTTTTCAACGGGGCAACATCAATCTTGACAGCAAGCGCATCATCAGTATTGTAGGCACACGCAACATTACCGCTTACGGACAAGCATTTTGCGAAAAGCTCATAGAAGAGCTTGCTCCGCTGGGTGTGGTCGTTGTCAGCGGAATGGCGTACGGCGTGGATATTACGGCACACAAAGCCGCTATAAAGCACGGACTGCAAACTATCGGGTGTCTGGCTCACGGGCTGGATACTTTCTATCCGTCGGCACACTACAAATATGCCCGAGAGGTGGAAGAGAATGGCGGTTTTTTTACCGATTTCGGACACCAAAGCAAGTTCGACCGTAAGAATTTTCTAAGCCGGAACCGTATTATCGCAGGGCTTTCGGCGGCTACGGTGGTCATCGAATCGGGGGCTAAGGGCGGAAGCCTTGTTACTGCCGATATTGCTTTCTCGTACAATAGGGACGTTTTCGCTGTCCCGGGGCGAGCAACCGACCCGTACAGCATCGGGTGTAACCATCTCATCCGCAGTGAGAAAGCACGTATATTGCTTTCTGCAAAAGACCTTATCTATCATTTGAATTGGGAAAATCGTCCGCCGAAAGCTGTCCAAAAACAACTTTTTGTAACACTTACCGATGAAGAACAACGCATTGCTGATTATCTTCGCATGCACGGCAAACAGTTGCTCGACAGTATCGCCCCCGCTTGCGAGATGCCCATACACAAAGCCTCGCATTTGTTATTTCAATTGGAAATGAAAGATATCGTTCGTGCCTTGCCCGGAAAGCTTTTTGAATGTATCGTTTGATAATGCCGGATAGGATTTTGCGTAACAAATAGGATAAGAAAGCCCAACAATATGAACCTTCATAAAAAGTTGTATCCAATCAAAAAAAAGTTTACTTTTGGAAAAAATTAAATAATTCGGATAAGCCATATAACTAACTACCAATGAAAAAAATACTACTACTATCATTTATCGCGTTGGGTTCGGTACAAATACACGCCCAATACATCGGACTCAAAGCAGGCTATAATTATACCAATATGCGGGGCGACACTTCTGAAGGAGCTTCCGTAGCCGCCAATCACGGATTTTATGCAGGGATTGCTTTTGAAGTTCCTTTGTCAAAATTCTTTTCATTCCAGCCCGAATTGTTGTACAATAGGGTAGGAGCTAAGTTTGTATCGCCCACTACGGGGAATGCCAATCTTACTGTTGATTATATATCAATACCTGTTTTGGGAAGGATTAATTTTTTGAGGAATGTCAATTTGCATCTCGGGCCGCAATTCAGCTATAAGGCCGACAGCAATACGTTTTATTTTGAGAAAAACGGAACAAATACAGTAGTTGATAAGAAAGCGATTGATACGTTTGACTTTTCGTGGGTGGTAGGACTTGGGTATCAAACTCCCATCGGATGGTTTGCCGAAGTGCGTATCGTCCGCGGATTGAGCAATAATTTTGATGTAAATGACAGTTCGTTGCGAGCCGCAGGTTTCAGTCCGGATTATAATTTTAAGAGTACTGCCATATCGGTCGGTGTCGGATATATATTTTAATGATTTGAAAATGAGATAATTTGAGGGTTTGAAAATGAAGATGTTTGGAAAATAAACAGGCGCATTTCGTCTACCCCCTAACCCCTAACCTATGCGTTATTATTTTTTGAGTATAACAATATTGTTGCTATCGTGCAGCAAATCGGGTGTAGTACGCAATCCGTATTTGCAGGATTTGGAATTTTCGTATCCTGTCAATATGAATCTGCCTTTGTACAACAACCTCAAAACACCGCTCAACGCAGTGTATATCAACGTTCCGGGCGTAGGAAATAAAGGAGTGTACGTCATCAATACGGGGACGAATAATTACGTAGCTTGGGATGCGGCTTGTCCCAACCACAGGGCAAGCGACTGTGCGGCAATGTCTTTAAGCGGCGGTATCAATGTGCGATGCTCGTGCGATGACAATCTGTACAGCCTTGTCAACGGAGCGCTGATTAGCTCCGAAAGTACCGAACGCCAATATCCATTGCTCAACTATCGGGTGTCGGTAAGCGGCAATGTGTTGACGGTTTATAATTAATCACGCTATGATATCAAGAATATTCCAGAATACCAAGCCCGCCAATTTGCTGATAGTGTTAGCTATTGTAGTGGGGATATATCTGACTTTTGAAGCATTGTTATTCCAGCGATTTGTGGGCTTTGGGGCGATTGCAATATCGTTTTTGATACTTTTATTATTGCTCGTTACGATGATTGTCGCCAATTCGATTACGCATCATAATGAACTTACGGGCAATAATTCGTTTACGATTCTCTTTTTTGGGCTTATGGTATCGCTTTTCCCTGATACTTATATGGATTTGTCTGCCGTTTTTGCCAATTTTCTGTGTACGTTGGCATTGTGGCGACTGATGACTCTTAGAACAGGAAAGCATTTCGTGCAAAAGATATTAGACGCATCTCTTTTGATTTCGTTTGCTTCGCTATTCGTTACGTGGGCTATTATTTATTTGCTCATCGTTTGGATATCGTTAGTATACTTCGGCACAAAAAAAGGCAAATATTGGCTCATTCCGTTTGTGGCATTGATTTGTGTGGTAGTACTTTATGCTGCAACAGCTATTGTGATGGGATTTGAAGATGCGTTGCTACACCGTATAGATTTTCGGTTGGATGGGCATTATTCATTTTTACAACACATTCCGTCCATGCTTTCCGTAGCAACACTTGCGACAGTTCTTTCCGTAACGATGCTATTTTTCATTACTCGCAAACAGCCACAAGTGGCGAGCAGCATACCGTTGGTCATGCTTTTCTTATGGATTGGATTGGCAGTCTCGTTAGCATCGCACGAATTTATATTTACGTTTGTGCCTTTATCCATTCTCTTTACGATTTATTTTGAACAGATACGGCGTGCGTGGCTTAAAGAAAGCATTTTTTGGTTGTTTTTGTTAATGCCTTTCGGGGTGTTACTGTTGCATCTTATCCCCGAACGCTAAGTCGCCTGCATCGCCCAGGCCGGGCACGATGTATCCTTTTTCATTGAGCAGCGGGTCGATGGTTGCAATCCACAAATGCGTGTCTTCAGGGAAGTGTCGTTCGAGATATTCCACGCCTTCTTCCGCCCCGATGACGGCGAACAAATGTACTTCTTTGGGTTTTCCGAGCGGACTTAGCGCGTTGTACACATTGACGAATGAGCGTCCGGTAGCGAGCATCGGGTCGGCAAGGAAAAGGATTTTGTCTTGTAGCGAAGGCGAAGCCAGATATTCGACTAGTATATCAAAATCCGTTTCGGAAGTATGATGGCGGTATGCCGAAATAAACGCATTGTCGGCAGTGTCAAAATAATTCATCAGCCCTTGGTGAAGCGCCAAACCCGCACGAAGGATAGAGCAGATGACGACGCTATCTTTGGGCAACTGCACTTTCTTTTCACCCAGCGGTGTGGTGATGATTTCGGATTTGTACCGTAAGAATTTGCTCATTTCGTAGCAAAGAATTTCGCCTATACGTTCGAGATTGGTACGGAAACGCATACGGTCTTTTTGGATATTTACATCGCGAAGCTCAGCAATAAAGCGGTTGAGAATGGAAGGTTCCTCTCCTAAATGGTGTATAATCATACGAATTGAATTTCGGTTTTATGGCAAATGCAATGTCGAAGAATACGTTCGAATAGTGCAAAAATACGATATTTTCAGATTGAATCTGCATCACACTTTGGGTGTGTGAAGCAAGTGTGTGAGTTTGATAGACAAGTCTGTAAAGATGATTTTGGCATTGCCGTTACGCTCGATGTTGGCATTGGCTTCTTCAAAGTTTTCATATATCTTTTGGATATTATTTCCGTGTACAAAAGGGGCAAACTTCGCAAATTCGAAATTTTCAGTATGAAATTGCAAATATACCAGATGTCCCATTCCATAATTGAGCAGCATTGCCTGCCGGAATACTTCGACAGCATAGAGCAAGAACTGTTTTTGTACCTCTCGTCCTGCCATGCTCAGCTCATCGCTCCATTGCAATAGCCCGTGTATGGCGGCTTTGTTGCCTCTTGCACGAAATGCTGTACGAACCACGGCAATGAACCACTTTTCGAATTGATGTTCGTCATCTGCGGTTTCGTTTACATACTGCCACGCTTTATTGTAATTGCCTTGCGAGCGAACAGCAATTTTAAGAGCTTTGTTTTCATCAATACCATTCGCCACAAGTCCGTCCTTGATAGCCTGCTCGCTCATCGGAGGGAAATGCAATGTTTGGCATCGGGAGCGTATCGTATCGAGGATGGCGCTTTCATCTTCTGCGATAAGAATAAAAACCGTTTGTTGTGGCGGTTCTTCTAAGAGCTTGAGCAATTTGTTGGCAGAGTCGGTATTCATGCGTTCTGCCATCCATATAATCATTATTTTATAGCCGCCTTCGTATGCCTTGAGGGTCAGTTTATTAGTGATTTCCTTGGCTTCATTGACATTGATGATGCCTTGTTTTTTTTCGATGCCGATATGCAGATACCAATCGAAAAGACTTCCATAAGGCATTTTTTCTACAAAATCTGTCCATTCTTTGTAAAAAGACGAACTTACCGGGTCTTTTTTTACTTGCGTAGTGGTGGCTACAGGATATGCAAAATGCAAATCAGGATGTGAGAGTTTTTGGCATTTGAGCGAACAGGCCTCGTTGTTGCTTCCGCATAACAGGTAAGAGGCGTAGGCGATTGCCATAGGAAGCGTACCACTACCTTCTGTACCGACAAACATTTGCGCATGTGCGACGCGTCCTGCATCTACACTGCTTTTGAGATATTTTTTGATGGGTTCATGCCCGAGTACGTCGTCAAATGTCATAACCTTAATTTGAGAGCAAAGATAAGAAATCCTATTCATAATGTTACATCAATATGTGGATTATACCTTATCTTTGCACCTGCTAACCACTATCAAATCATTATGCCTATACTGACTTCAACATACCGCCCGCCCATTGTATTTCGCCAACCGGATGTAGCGACGATATACTCGGGAAGGGTACGCCGTGTAGAGGGTGTAACCCAAATACGTGAACGCCTCGAGCTTTCGGACGGCGATTTTCTCGATGTAGACTGGACTTATTCTAACCAGAAGACAAAACGCTGCGTCATCCTTTTGCACGGTCTGGAAGGTTCTGCCAAGCGGCCGTATATTTTGGGCGTCGCCAAGCATTTTACAGCTCACGGATATGATGCTTGCGCGATGAATTACCGGGGTTGTGGCGAAGAAGACAACCGCCTTTACGCAACCTATCATTCTGCCAAAAAAGATGATTTGCATACGGTTGTAGAACACGTCATCGAGCAAGGGTACCAAGAAATTGTCCTCAACGGATTCAGTATGGGAGGCAATATCAGTCTTTATTACGCAGGCACGACACCGCATATTCCTAAAGAAATAAAAGCAGTTATCGCGGTATCCACACCTTGCGATTTGGGAGGATGTTCACAACGTCTGCTCAGCAAGCGCAATTTTGTGTATTCGTTCAATTTTTTGCGAAGCCTCAAAAAGAAAATACGCCACAAACAAGAACTTTTCCCCGAATTGCTCACCAAAGAACAAATCAACGCTATTCAAAACCTTAAAGAGTTTGATGATGTATATACCTCTAAAGCTCACGGATTCAAGGATGCAGATGATTATTACCGGCGATGCAGTTCGCTTCCCGTACTGAAAAACATTACACTTCCCGTATTGTTGCTCAATGCTCGTAATGATTCGTTTTTATCCAAAAGTTGCTATCCTTATAAGCTTGCCAAAAAAATGCCAAACCTGTACTTAGAAACACCGCAACATGGCGGACATGTGGCTTTTGTTGACAAAAACAACCTCTATTACAACGAAAAACGAGCGTTGGAATTTGCCAATACATATTGTTCGCAATAACAAAAAACTACGCCTGCCGTACCAAATACACCGTATACCCGATGTAAAATATGAGCATCAAAAATGCCTGCCAGCGAGCAATTTGGTAGCGTTTGCCGACAAATAACGAAGCAAACAAAAACACCGTTCCGCCGAAGAGAATATACATGTCCGTATTGAATGACGGATTGTACTGCATCGGGTGGATAAGTCCGCTCACGGACAATATCAGCAATATATTGAAAATATTAGACCCAATGACGTTGCCTATCGCGATGTCGCCATTGCGTTTGAAAGCCGCTGTTACCGAAGTGGCTAATTCGGGCAATGACGTGCCTGCCGCAACGATGGTAAGCCCGATGATTTTTTCGCTAATACCCAATATTTCAGCAATCTTTACGCTGTTTTCTACAACCAATGTTCCGCCAAGAACCAACCCCCCAAGTCCCAATACAATATAAATCCAAATGCGGATATTGGAATGTACAACATCGGGAATTTCTTCCGGAATAGCGCCCTTGCGCGTCTGCCGCACGATGTATCCCATAAATAACCCAAAGCCGATAAGCAGTATAAAAGCATCTACCCTTGAGATTTCATTTTCCGAAAAAATAAAAAAACCGTTGGCAAGCAAAAACAAAACTATCGCAGCAAGCAATGACATCGGTATCTCGTACCATGCCGATGAAGGCTTGACCACCATCGGGAAAACGACTCCCGACAACCCCAAGATAATAAACAAGTTGAAATTATTGCTTCCGATGACATTGCCTAAAGCGATGTCGGGAGCACCGCTACTCGCAGCAAGCGTACTGACGACCAGCTCAGGGGCTGATGTGCCAAAAGCGACAATGGTAAGCCCGACAACCAAATCGGGAATGTGGTGTTTTTTTGCCAATGAAGCAGCGCCACTTACCAACCAATTCGCACCAAAAATCAATGCGATAAAACCAACGATAACCAACGAAATTGCGATAGCCATAAGAATTAAAATTTGAAAATTCGGAGCGAATGTAATAAAAAAATAATTCTCCAAGAGAAAGCTCCAAAAAAAGTATTTGAAAACAAATGTATGTTCTACGTGGATATGGCAAAGATATTTTATTTTAGAGTACAATAGAAAAGTAAAGTTTTTATTTACATATGAATATATAAATAATTGTATTTAAACATTTTATCAATTAAAAAATAGAGCTGTAAAAAAACAATAAAACAACTGTTGTGGTTCGGAGCTGAAATCCCGACAAAACTTTAACACAACGAATGCGGAATTATTTTTCAAAAAAAACATTTTTGGAACAATATTAGCGGTAGTTTTTGAAAACTTCCCAAAATTACTTTTTGAGTCATCAGGAAGTGTTTTCAAAACAAATAACCAATGAACCGTATGCTAAAGAAACTAATGATTGTTGTGTTTGCCGTGGCTCTTGCAGCCTGTAACCAAAAGCAGAGAACGCCTTACTTACCGCAATCCAATGGGCAAATTAACTCGCTTGCCGTTGTTATTGATAATTCGCTGTGGAAAGGTGCGGTGGGCGATACCATCCGTAAGTATTTTGCGGCTCCTGTTGATGGGCTTCCTATCGAAGAGCCTATCTTTTCTATTCACCAAATACCTCCAACGGTATTTGAAGGCAATACGCGTAATAGCCGCAACATCCTCATCGTGCAAAAAGATAGTGTAAGCGGGGTCGCGATCAAAGATACGCTTTTTGCAAAACCTCAAAAAGTAGGCATTATCCGCGGCAAAACCGACCGCGACATCGTATGCCAAATACAAGAATATTCTGAAGTGATGATTGAAGCTTTTAAAGATAATGAAGTAAAAGAGAGTCAGCTACGTTTTAAAAATTCATTGAATGTCGAAAAAGATATTGAAAACAAGTTGGGATTCAGGCTCACACTTCCGTCGGTATATAAAATCGTAAAGCAAGAAAATAATTTCTTTTGGATAGAACGCCAAATCAGAGGCGGAACAGCCAATTTGATTCTATATGAGATGCCTTTGGGCAGTATTCCGTTGGGTGATGAGCGCGCCGGGGCGATTGTCCGTATGCGTGATTCTATCGGCGAACGGTATATCCCCGGAAGGGAAGAAGGTATGTATATGATTACCGAAAGTGCCTTTGCTCCAAGTGTTTACAATACTAAAATTAAAGGAAGAAATGCAATAGAAAGTAAAGGTTTGTGGGAAGTCAAAAACTTTTTGCTTGGAGGCCCGTTTGTCAATTATATTATTGAAGATAAGGCTAACAATCGTTTGGTGGTTCTCGAAGGATTTGTTTCTGCCCCGATGACCAATAAACGTGATTATCTGTTTGAACTCGAGTCGATTGTCAAATCAATTGAATTTACAAAATAATTTTTAATGAATAGAAAGTGCGTCAGAACAGAATGGCTTTTTCTAATTCGAGTAATTTTTGCTTGCGCCATATCCCTCCGCTGTAGCCTGTAAGTTTTCCGTTGCTACCGACAACGCGGTGGCAAGGAATGATAATACAGATCTTATTAAGGGCGTTGGCATTGGCTACGGCACGCACTTTTTTGGCATCACCCAATATTCTGGCTTGCCGGGAGTAACTCCACGTTTCCCCGTAAGGGATTTGTTGTAAAACGTGCCAAACACTTTTTTGGAAATCCGTCCCAACAAGCGAAAGAGGCACTGTGAATGCTTTTCTTTTTCCATCAAAATATTCCGACAATTCGTTTTCTAAAATCGTAAAATGTGGATTTTCTTCGGGTACGATATTGGCGTCAAAATACTTGGAAATCTCTTCCAGTTCGGCAGGCAAGGTTTTTCGGTCGGAAAATTCTAACAGACAAATACCTTTTTCGTCAGCACAAGCGGTCATCGTCCCCAAAGGCGTATCAAATCTTTTGAGAAAAATATATTTTTCTTTCTTAGAAAAAGAAAGCAAAGGGTGATGTTTTTTTTCAAAATTGTCCGTCAAATCCATACGTGATACTTTTTGGAATAAAAGTTATTCTTTTTCTTTATCTCTTGGAAATAACTCAAAGTCTTTCAATGATTTATTCCGATAACGATAATAAATGAATAGCGGAAAAAATACAAAAGCAATCCCCAATACGCAAATGCCAATGATGCGGTTGCCCGTAAGCACGTCTATTTCATTTTTATAATAAAATCCCGTGCCTAATCCTGCCAATATCGCAAGAAAAACGAACCAAATTATATATTTCATAGGGTTTAATTTTTTACAACTTTTCCACCACTTTTTCCAAAGCCGCAATCGTTGCATCAAGGTCGGCGTAGGTAAGGGCATCGTTCAAAAAATAACTCTCAAAAGCACTCGGCGGCAGGTAAATCCCTTCGGCGAGCATTCCGTGGAAATATTTCTTGAAACGTTCGTTGTTTCCTTTGGCAGACGAAGCAAAATCCACCACGGGTTCGCCGGTGAAATGCACCGACATCATCGACCCAAAACGGTTGATTTGGTACGGAATGTCGGTTTTTGAAAGAATTTCTTCAAAACCTTCGTGCAAATATTTTGTTTTTTCGGAAAGACTTTCAAATACGGCTTCGTTGCGGTTGAGTTCGGTCAGCATTGCCAGCCCGGCACTCATCGCCAACGGATTTCCGCTGAGTGTTCCCGCTTGATACACAGCACCTTCGGGAGCGAGACAGTTCATAATTTCCGCCCTTGCGGCGAATGCTCCAACGGGAAGTCCACCCCCGATGACTTTCCCAAACGTAACAATGTCGGCATCAATGCCCAACGCTTCTTGAGCGCCGCCTTTCGCCAAACGGAAGCCTGTCATCACTTCATCGAAAATCAGCAAACTTCCGTTTTCGGTACAAAGCTCTCGCAATGCCTGTAAAAAACCGTCTTGAGGAGGTACGCAACCCATATTTCCGGCAATCGGTTCGATAATTGCGCAGGCGATTTCACTCGGGTTGGCATCGAACAAAGCCTTGACGGAAGCAATATCGTTGTATGCCGCCAAAAGCGTATCTTGAGCCGTACCTTGCGTAACACCGGGGCTGTTCGGACTTCCGAAAGTAACGGCACCGCTGCCCGCTTGTATCAAAAACGAATCGGAATGCCCGTGATAACAGCCGGCAAATTTGATGATTTTGCTTCGCGAAGTAAATCCTCTTGCCAAACGGACGGCACTCATACAGGCTTCCGTACCGCTGTTCACAAAACGGATTTTGTCGATATTCGGCACCATTGACACCGCCAGTTCAGCGATTTGGGTTTCGATTTCGGTCGGCATTCCAAACGATGTCCCTTTGCGGGCTTTCTCGATAACCGCTTCAATCACAGGCGGATGTGCGTGTCCGAGAATCATCGGTCCCCACGAGGCAATATAGTCAATGAGTTTGTTACCGTCTTCATCGTAAAGGTACGCACCTTTGGCTTCTTTGACAAATACCGGCGTTCCTCCAACAGAATTAAAAGCCCGGACAGGCGAGTTTACACCGCCCGGTAATACTTTTTGTGCTTGTGCGAAAAGTTCGCTGCTTCGTTTGTATAACATTTTGTGTATTGTATTATTAAGAGGTATTTACATTTGTTGAAAATGCAGACAGAGGGTTAGTTTTCCGGTATACTTTCTGTTTTTTTCTTGCGGATGCCCAACATTTTCTTTTCAAATTCCCAAAAGAAACGGAACTGACCAAAGAGCGTACCGATGAGTATCAGCAAGACTTGGTACACGGGAAGAATTATCAAAAGGCGTATCGTCCAATACAAAACCGGGTGAAACGAATCGGGCATAATGCCGAAATAGTCGCATACGGGTTTGGCAAGCTTTGCCGAAAGCGAACCTGTAATGGCAAACACTATCAAGATGACGGTCAGCTGGGTATTAGACGTGATATTCCAACGTTTTTTGAGTTTTTCAAACATATTTTTTGATTTGATTGCCTTCAGAGTTTGATTTTGTTTGATGGCTTTGCCGTTTGAAATTGTTTGATATGATTTGATTGCCTTCGGCGCTTTACCTCACCCCCAGCCCCTCTCCAAAGGAGAGGGGAGCCACTCAGATAACATTGGACTTTTTCTCCCCTCTCCTTTGGAGAGGGGCTGGGGGTGAGGTAATTTACACTGTTTTCGGAATTTGAAATTCAAACAACTTCAAATCCTTCAAACAGCGAAGCGTTCAAACAACATCCAAATCCCTTACAATCCTACGGTTTTGTAAATAGTTCCGTCGCCTACGGTTTCTACAATTTGTTTGATTTTGGCTTCATCGAGTTGGGTTTTGTCATATTCTATGACGGCAGTTTTCGTTTCAAAATCGACGTTGGCTTCTTTTACGCCTTCGGTTTTGGCGAGTTTTCGTTGGATAGAAGCCGCACAGCCTTTGGCACACGTCATTCCCTCAACGGTAAACGTTTTGGTAACGAGGTTGGCAGCCAATATCTCTTTTGGAGCAACTTGTTCGGTTGTCGTTTCGACAATAATGGTTTCAGGTTGTGTATTTTGCTTACAGGCAACGATAGTAGAAGCAATCGTTAGCATAAAAAATATTTTTTTCATTTTTCAGGTATTTTAAAGATGAGACGTTTTGTAAAATTTATCGGGTAAAGATACAAAAATCCGCCGTATGGCAAAGAAAAAAATTATCCTTGCTTGATGTGTACATCGCGTTGCGGAAACGGAATCTCGATGCCTGCTTGGTCAAATTGCAGTTTGACGGCTTCGGTGGCATCAAAAAGGCAGTTTGAGTAATCGGCATTATCGCACCAAAACCGCACCGAAATATTGACCGAACTGTCTGCCAATTCTTCCACAACCACAGTTGGTGCGGGCTCGGTGTGCGAGCGAGGGTCGTCCGTGGCGATTTTGAGCATGATTTCTTTAGCCGTTTTGATGTCGGAACTGTAACCGATACCGACCAACAACTTCACTCGTCGCTTGGTTTCCCGGCTGTAATTGATGATGTTATCATTGAAAAGAGGTCCGTTGGGAATGATGACTTCTTCGTGGTTGAATTTGTTGAGCGTAGTGGCAAACAGCCCGATGTCTTTGACCGTTCCCCGTTGCCCTTTGGCTTCAATAGAATCCCCGATTTTGAAGGGCTTGAAGAGCAATATCATAATGCCTCCGGCGAAGTTGGATAGCGACCCCTGCAACGCCAAACCGATGGCGACCCCTGCCGTACCCAATACCGCAATAAAAGAAGATGCCGGAAACCCGAGTATTTGTATAATTATTAAGAACAGCGTAATGTAAAGCATCCAACGGATAACCTGCCGTAAGAACGATTGTAACGAGAGGTCAATTTCTCGCTTGACCATAATGCTCGTCAGAATCTTTAGAACAAAAAGGATTGCATACCGACCGATGACATAAAGGATAATCGCACCGATGAGCGTAGGGATAAACCCGATGAAGTCAGCAATCCATTTTTCGATGAATTGCTCTAAATTTTTTGCTGATATTTCTCCCATTTTACTATAGATACATTTTTTTTCTTCTATTCGGCGGCAAATTCGGTGGCAAATTCGGTAACTTTATCCCAATCGGTGTAATCAATTTCGGTATCCGAGCGGGTGGGACCTTTGGTGATGACCATGATGAGCTTAATCATTATTTTGTCCCAAAAAGAATAGATTTTGTAATTTAGCTTTCCTGCAAAAACGGCAACTTTTGTGGGTTTCCAACGGATTTGCGAAAGAAATTTTATCACGTACGGATTGGTGTCGGGCTGGTTTTTTTCGGCTTTGCGGGCAACCAGATTTACGGACACGAAAGCGGCTTTTTTTCGGCTTAGCACTTCGGTGTTTTGCTCGATTAGTTCGATTATTTTGGGGTTGTGCTTGCCATAGCGAATGCTCGACGCGATGATAATAGCGTCATAATCGGATAGATTTTCATGCAATTCGTCTGCGGTACGTAGCGTAACGCGTTGGTTTTGGGTTTCGAGTATTTCGCGTATGCGTTGGCATATTTTGCGTGTATGTCCGTCGATAGTTGCATACACGATAAGAGTATGGTGTGCCATGAGGATTTATTTTTTCAGAAGAAATGATATTTCTTACGGGGGTTATTTATCTTGCCAATCTTTTATCCATTGGGTGATAGCCCCTGCCCAGCGGTCATCATCGTTGAGGCAAGGCACCATTTTAAAGGTTACGCCACCGTTTTCAAGAAAATCGTTTCCCGCTTCCATTTCTATTTCCTCTAATGTTTCAATACAATCGGTTACGAAAGCAGGGGTGATGACGGCGAGTTTTTTCACACCGCTTTTGGCGAGCTCTACCACTCTGTCGGACGTAAATGGCTCGAGCCACTTGTCGATACCGAGTCGGGACTGGAATGACTGCGAATATTTTTCATGCGGAAGTTGCAATTTTTCAACCAATTGCCGTGTTGTTTCGAAACAATGTGTCCGGTAGCAAAGTTCGGCTTCGGGCGTGCCGGGCGTACAGCAATATTCGCCATCCACGATTTTCTTGTGTTTACCTGTCTTATCCGTTTTTTTGATATGTCGTTCAGGGACGCCGTGATATGAAAAAAGTAAATGGTCAAAATCAAACGTATCAAGATACTCTTTCGTTACGCCAGCCAAAGCATTTATATATTCAGGACGATTATAAAATGCAGGAAAATGCGTGATTTTTATCTCCGGAAATTTCGTTTTCACCAAATGTTGGGCAAGCACATCAATCGTTTCAGTCGTTGCCATGGCGTACTGCGGATAGAGCGGGAGCAGCAATACTTCGGTTACGCCTTTGCTTTTGAGCTCGGCAAGTCCCGCTTCGATACTCGGATTTCCATACCGCATCGCCATTGTTACAGGAATGTCAATACGCTGTTGCACTTTTTGTGTTAATCGTTTTGAAAGTACGATGAGCGGCGAGCCTTCTTCCCACCATATTTTTTGGTAAGCGTGAGCCGTTTTGGGCGGGCGTGTACGCAATATGATTCCTCTGACGATGATAGAACGTAACCAATACGGAAAATCAATGACGCGTTCGTCCATCAAAAATTCGTCCAAATAGCGTTTTACATCTTCCACTTTGGTAGAGTCCGGCGACCCAAGATTGACAAGTAGAATTCCTTTTGACATGATATACTTCGTTTTGTAATAGTTCCGTACAAAAGTATCAATTTTCAATGAAGAATTCACCAAAAAATAGAGTTATTTTTTATGGAAAACAAAGCGTAAGCAGTGCCGCAAAATAAATTTAGGAAAATAGGCAATTCAGACCTTTTTAGTAATGGCTTCTGCGATATGGTAGCCGCCTGTCCATGCGTTTTGAAAATTAAAACCACCCGTAACGGCGTCAATGTCCATCACTTCGCCCGCCAGATAGAGTTGGGGGCAAAGTTTGCTCCGGTAGGTTTTAAAATCTATTTCAGAGAGTTTTACACCTCCTGCGGTAACGAATTCTTCTTTGAAAGTCGCTTTTCCGTCTATGTGGAGAATGGTGCGTTTCAGTATGGCTATGAGGGTTTCCGTTTGGATTTTGGTCAATTCAGCCCATGTGGTTTCTTCGCAAATATGGCTTTTCGCTACAGCGGATTTCCATAAGCGTTTTGCAAGCGCAAACCGTTGTGAATTGGTTATTTTTTGTTTGGATTGCTTTTTCTCTTTTTGAAATAATTCACGGATTTCACTTTCGGTATATTCAGGCAGCCAATCTACGCAAAGGTGAAATTGGTATGCCGCATCTGCCAACACCCTCGCTCCCCAAGCCGAAAGTTTCAACACCGCAGGACCGCTTACGCCCCAATGGGTTATCAGCATAGAACCTTTGATGCCGCCGCCGTCAACAGGCTGATTGCGTTCTTTTAACGGTCTGTCATCAAGGTCAAATAACCGTAGGGAAACCTCGGCAACTGTTCCGGGAATGGCGTTAATAAGGTTATCATGGCAGCGAAACGTAAAAAGCGACGGCACAGGCGGCACAATTGTATGCCCGAGTTGCGCTAACATTTTCCAAATTTTAGGATTGCTTCCTGTTGCGATGACCAATTTTTCGGAAAGAAAAGTATCGTTATCAGAGCTTACCTTCCAGCCTTCGGTAGCCGGCTCTATGCGTGTGATGTTTTGTTTTTTGAAAAGCGAAATCCCCAACCGATGCGCCGTGTCGGTAAAGCAGTCAATAATCGTCTGCGAACTGTTTGATGCAGGAAATACGCGTCCGTCCTCTTCTATTTTCAAAGAAACGCCACGCTGCTCAAACCATTCCATAACATCACCGCACATAAAACGGTGAAACGGACTGATGAGCTCTTTTCCGCCCCTCGGATAATTTTTTGCCAATTCCGAAGGGATAAATTCGGCATGGGTAACATTGCACCGCCCTCCGCCCGAAATACGCACTTTGGCAAGCACGTCGTTGCTTTTTTCCAAAATGGCAATCCGCAACTCCGGGTTTCGTTCCGCACAATTGATAGCGGTAAAAAATCCGGCCGCACCGCCACCGGCTACCAGCACATCGTACACCATTACGGATATGGGGCTATGGTTACGGCGAGCCCGTCAATTTGCGGTGTAATCGGGATTTGGCATCCCAAGCGGCTGTTGTCTTGTACGTGGTATGCCTCGAATAGCATTGCCTCTTCGTCATCGCTTTTTTCGGGTAGCGAAATATCATTTTCTATGTAACACTGGCACGAAGCACACATCGCCATGCCGCCACATACGCCCACCGTGCCTTCGGGCGCCAATTCGTACGCACGGATGACTTCCATGAGGTTCATATTCATATCCGTAGGGGCTTGAATATCGTGTACTTGCCCTTCGCGGTCGGTTATCGTCAGTAATATATCGTTCATAGGCTAATAATATTCTATGATTCGGGTACGCATTTTCGAAGGGTTGTTACTTTCATAGAGGACGATGGAAGTCCAGTTGCCGTTTTTGTCATACACATATTTGTATGTATAATTAAATTCTTGCGTAGCGTATGACCTTAGCAATCCCTTTTTATTATATATTTTTTCCGACACAATCGCATCTTTTGATTTAATGACTTCCGATTCGCCCGATACGGTGTAAATTCGTTTTTTCTCAATGTAGAAATCGGGGTCATCCGTAGCCGTGTAGGTTGTTTCTACCAATTTACCATTTTTGTAACGGTAGATACAGATTGTTTCTTGGTTTTTTTCGTTGAGGTAACGTGTCTGCCGGAGGATGTCGCCTTCGTACTCGTTTTCAAGTTTGACGAATAGTCCTTGCTTCGGATATTTCACTTCCGAAGTCGTCATCATGTTTTTTTCGTTGTATTGATAGTGTCCTTCTTTGGTGTACTCCGGGCGGATTTTACTTTCAAAAATAAGATTGCGTTCGGCGTATTTCATGATGTCTTTTTCAAGAGATGACACACTGGCTACTTTATTGACTTCGATGCGGTTGCCCAATTCGTCATATTTGAAAGTTGTGGTGGTAAGCCATTCGCTTTCTTCATATTCGTCGATTTTCACCAGCTGTTTTTTCTCGTTGTAGAAATACGTTTTAACGGTTTTGAACACACCGTCCGAGATGATGAATTCACTGTCGCTTTTTGTGATTTGCCCACTTTTACTATAAATAAATGTTGTCCGCTCTATCGGGCGTTCGGGGGCATAATAGGTTGTTATTTCGGTGTTTCTTCCTTTCGAATCAAATTTGTAACCAATATTAGTTTTGGTATATAGGTTTTCATCATTTTCTACATCCCAATCTTCATTGAGTGGAAATACGGAATATTTCCGCCCGTCGATAGTATGGTCGCCCGAAGGATTTGCTTCCAACAAGAACGAATAGTCCGACAAAGATTTTATTTTTCCTTTGGTAAATAACGAATGAACACTCACAGTATCAATTTGAGCATGAGCGTATTGCATCCCTATGAAGGACACAATCCCTAAAATGATTTTTGACAGGTTCATGGTGATAAGAGTTAGCGGTTATAGTATATAAAGAGTTAATCAATAGCTTTGACGACGGCTTTTTCGGCTTCTTTCCGGCTTCCGTCAAAACCATCGATGCCCGATACGGTTGTGTATTTCAATACATATTTTCTGCCCGGATTCAGGCGGTTGTATACGCTTTGGCACATCAGGGTCGCCTCGTGGAATCCGCAAAGGATAAGTTTAAGTTTTCCCGGATAGGTGTTCACGTCGCCGATCGCATATACGCCTTCAATGTTCGTTTGGTAATCGAGTGCGTTATTGACTTTGATGGCATTTTTTTCTATTTCAAGTCCCCAGTTTGCAATTGCTCCGAGTTTGGGTGTCAATCCGAATAGCGGAATGAAATAATCGGTTTTTATCTCTGAAGCCTGCCCTTCTTTTTTGATGATGATGCTTTCCAAGTGTCCGTTGCCGTGCAGTGCTGTTACTTCGGCGGGGGTAATGAGGTTTATTTTTCCTTCATTTTTCAGAAGCTGCACTTTTTCCACAGAGTCCAACGCCCCCCGGAATTCGTTACGGCGATGCACCAGCGTTACCGATTTCGCTACGGCGGAAAGATAGATGCTCCAATCGAGTGCCGAATCACCACCGCCGGCGATAACGATATTTTTATTTTTGAATTGCTCCGGATTTTTCACAAAGTATTCCACGCCTTTTTCCTCAAAATCCGCAAGGTTTGCCAGTTCAGGTTTACGAGGCTCGAACGTACCAAGTCCGCCCGCTATGGCAACGGCTTTGGCGTGGTGTTTCGTGCCTTTATTAGTGGTAACGATGAATGTTCCGTCATCGAGTTTTTCTAAGGTTTCGGCAGTTTCGGCAAGCGTAAATCCGGGTTGGAACTGCTTTATCTGTTCCATCAAATTGTCGATAAGATCGCCCGCCAGCACTTCGGGATAGCCCGGAATGTCAAAAATCGGTTTCTTCGGATACAGTTCCGTGAGTTGCCCGCCCGGTTTGGGCAGTGCGTCAATGAGGTGGCATTTGAGTTTGAGCAACCCCGCTTCAAAAACTGCAAAAAGTCCCGTTGGTCCCGCCCCGATGATGAGGATGTCCGTCTGTATCATATTAGTCGATATTAATCACTTTTTCGATTTGCGGAACATATTTTTTGATGGTCATTTCCACGCCGCTTTTCAGGGTCATCTGGTTAATACCACAGGTTACGCAAGTCCCTTCGAGTTTGACCGTAACGGTCTTGTCATCAACAATTTCCACTAACGAAATATCACCACCGTCATTCTGTAAGAAAGGGCGTATCTCGTCAAGAGCCTTTAGTACATTTTCTTTTATAGTATTTGTTGTCATTCTTATAATGGTTTTGTTTTTCCTTGTTTTTTGGGGCTACATCCTGCCATGGTGGTAATTTTGACAGCTTCCGATGGCGGCAGGCTGTTGTTGCGTTCTACCACTTGCTCCACCACGTTGCGAGCCATTTCGGTAAATGCCGTTTCTTGCGGCGTATGCAATTGTAGTGCGGCAGGACGCCCTACGTCACCGGCTTCTCGGATACTTTGTACCAATGGAATTTCGCCCAAAAACGGTACGTTCAAATCTTGAGCCAAATTCTTTGCTCCTTCTTTTCCGAAGATGTAATATCTGTTATCGGGCAGTTCTTCGGGGGTAAAATACGCCATATTTTCTACGATACCGAGTACAGGAACATTGATAGCTTCTTGCTGGAACATCGCCACGCCTTTACGGGCATCGGCGAGGGCTACGTGCTGCGGTGTACTGACGACCACGGCTCCCGTAACGGGCATCGCTTGCATGATGCTCAAATGAATGTCGCCGGTACCGGGGGGCAAATCTATCAAAAGAAAATCAAGTTCGCCCCAATCGGCATCAAAAATCATCTGGTTGAGGGCTTTGGAGGCCATCGGGCCACGCCATATCACGGCTTGGTTCGGGTTCGTAAAAAATCCGATGGAAAGGATTTTCACACCGTAATTTTCCACAGGCTTCATCATCGACTTACCGCCCACATTGACCGAAAGCGGTTTTTCGTCCGCCACGTCAAACATTATCGGTGCGGAAGGTCCGTAAATGTCGGCATCGAGCAGCCCGACACTGAAGCCCATTTTGGCAAGCGTAACGGCAAGGTTTGATGTTACCGTTGATTTCCCGACGCCGCCTTTCCCCGAAGCTACGGCGATGATATTTTTAATGCCGGGCAGTGGTTTTCCTTTGATTTCGGGTTTTTCGGGAGTGATAACTTTCAGGTTGACAATGACCTTGGCTTTTTCGTGTACTTCGCCATGAATGGCACGCATAATCTCTACTTCGGTGCGTTTTTTGGCTTGCAAGCTCGGATTGTTGATTACTACATCTACGACCACTTCATCGCCAAATACGACCACATTTTGCACGGCACCACTATCGACCATATTTTTACCTTCGCCCGGTGCTGTGATTTTTTTGAGAGCGTCTAAAACGTCTTTCTTTTGTATGCTTTTCATGAAATAATTAAAAAATATATACGACCGATTGGTTTGGCTTCTCAAAAAAACATACCAATCAGAGCTAATCTTCCTATTTTTAAAACGTTACAAAGATACTATATTTTGCTGGAAAAAGCTATACTATTTTCAAGTAGGAGTTAAAAAATGATGCAATCAATTGGTTTTCAGTCTTATGAAAAAGCAAAAGAGATGGATTGTCACTACAATTCCTTATGGACGGTGCGTAAAGAGCTTGTAGTATTGATTTTACCAAACAATTTGTTTACACAGACTTATTTTTTTGGTAAACTGGGAAAGAATCATTCTGTTTAGTTTTGCATAAATTTTGGAATAGATTTTTTGATAACTTTGTATTCTTACATGAATAAAATTGTATATTAGCAGAATCTTAATAGTATAACCATTTTAATTATTTATATGAAAACCAATGTATTGAGTGTTTTTTTGATGTTGTTTTGTGCAGTAACATTATCGGCACAGACGGCAGTAACCTTTAGCGGAAATGTTAAAGACCGGCATGATGTACCGCTTCCCGGTGTAAATGTCGTGATTGAAGAACTGAAAATCGGGGCTGCGACCGATTTCAACGGAAATTTCTCTATCAGAATCCCCCGTCAGGGTGAATTTACCGTAACTGTATCAAGCTTGGGTTACGAAACGGTAACGCAGAAAATCAAATTTGACAAATCATTAACAAAAGATTTCGTCCTTGCGGAAGGCATCATTTTGGAAGGCTTAGTGGTAACGGCACAGAAGCGCGAGCAATCCGTCAAGGAAATCCCGACGGCAGTAACATCGCTTTCGGGTTCGTTCATATCCGATTTGGGACAGTCGGGCGTGGAAGATTTGGCTGCTTTTATTCCCGGATTGGAAGTGCAGGTACAAAGCCCGAACAATCCCGGATTTGTCGTTCGTGGCATTACCAGCGATGATACGGGAGCGAATATCGAGCCGAGAGTGTCGGTTTTTCAAGACGGCGTATCTATCAGCAAATCAGCAGCTTCGGTAGTAGAAATGTTTGATTTGGAACGCATTGAAGTTCTCAAAGGACCGCAAGGAACGCTTTTCGGGCGTGGTGCTCAGATTGGTGCGGTGCATATTATCCAGAATAAACCCAAAAACTACACCGAAGGATTGGTTCGCGGCGGTATCGGCAATTATGATTTCCGTCATCTCGAAGCGATGATTAACACCCCTATCGTAGCCGACAAACTCTTGATGCGCGTGGCGGGCATCTACAAAGAACGCGACGGTTTTATCGAAAATCTTTCGGGCGGAACGCTTAACGGAAAAGACACCAAAGCCGCCCGGGCATCGCTGAAATGGCTCGCTTCCGACAATACGGCTTTTACCCTTATCGGGAATTACCAGTTGGATACACCGCCCGGCGTAGGCTTCAAAAGCGGCACGTATGCCCCGCTTGGTGGCGATACCAGTCCGTTCACGTTTGCCGATTTGGAACAGGGTAAAAACCTCGGTATCGACCGTACCGTGTGGGGAGTAACCTTGCTGACCGAACACCGCTTTAATGAAAATCTTTCGCTCGATGCCATCACTGCATACCGCACCTATGATTCGCAAGAGAAATTCGATGCCGACGGAACGGTTGCCCCGGCGCTCTTTATGCAAAACCACAATATCGGCGACCAAATCAGCCAGGAACTGCGGTTGAATTTCAATATCGGCGACCGTTTCCAAGGATTTGCCGGAGGGAATGTTTTTTACGAAAACGGCTCGCAACGAGTGGATTGGAACGCCAACGAAAAGAGTTTTATGGCACTCGTATCGCCTTTGGCAGCACCGACCGTCAACGGACTGCTCGGCGGACTGAACCAATTTTACCAGACATTGGCACAAATGGGCGGATTTCAATATCCTATATTGCAATTCAATCCTATGCCTCTGGTTAACAACGGAGTAGCGGTATTGCCCGGCACTCCTGCCGACATGCTTTCCGCACCGCTGATGCCGTATGCCCAAATACAGCCTTACTTAGGATTGCTTACTCCGGCTCAAGCGGCGGGCATCAACCAGATATACGGAATTATGGGCGTACCGCTGAGCGATGCCCATCAAGAATATTACAAAAATTACGGAAAAACGCTGGCATACGAATTTTTTGCCGACGGAACGTACAAAATCACCGACCGCTTCAAAGCCACCGCAGGCGTGCGTGTTACGTTTGAAACCATCGAGTCGGGCTACGAAGCCGGCGGAGATACCAATGCCAGCATCGGGTTTTTGCGTAGTGCGGGGACAAACCTGCTTTTTATGCCTACGGAAAAACTGACACGCAAGAAAAACTTCACTTCGTGGGTAGGGCGATTTGCGTTGAGTTATGCTATTTCCGATGATTGGGAACTTTATGCGACAACCGCCAAAGGACGTCGCCCCAACGTAATACAGTTCAATATGGAGCCTCGCAACGACGGTAGTTTTACGAGTGATTACATAGCACAAGAGCTTAAAGAAGAAATCGTAAACAGCTATGAACTCGGCTTGAAAGGTTTGACGCTCGGCGGTAAATTTTATTTTGATTTTGCAGGATATTACTACAAATATTCCAATTTCCAAACGACAAGCGTTGACCCCGTGAGCTTGCAACTGTTGTTCAAAGATGCCGGAAATGCAACGGCTTACGGTGGGGAAACATCGTTCCGCTGGCAGGCAGCGCCGAGCTTTTCGCTTTTCGGAAATTACGGCTACATTCACGCCGAATTTGACAAAGAAGACTCGGACGGCAACGCTCAAGAATACGCCGGAAATACATTCCGCTTAACGCCCAAGCACAGTGCCGCACTCGGGTTTAATTTCACGAAAAACGTATCGGACAATCTGCAACTATTCGTTCGTCCTGTTTACACCTTCAAATCCAAAGTATTCTTTGAAGAAGACAACAAAGACATCGAATCACAAGGCGATTTCGGGTTGTTCAATTACCGCACCGGCATAGCTTTCCCGAAACAAAAACTGACTTTCACGTTCTTTATGAACAACGCTTTCAATAAAGAGTACCTGATTGATGCCGGGAACACCGGACGCAATTTCGGAATCCCGACCTACATTCCGGGATTGCCTCGCACTTACGGAGCTGAAGTGATGTGGAAATTTTAAGAAATTAGGCAATCTGCCAAATACAAAAACAGCCGTCGGAGTTTTTAATTTTCTGACGGCTGTTTTTCTTTTTTTGTAAAAACGAATAGCAATTTCTTATAAAACTTCTTTCAATTCTGTGCCAAACATCAGCACTTTTTCGCCGAATGCATGCCGACATTCTTCCTGCAAAAGCGGAACTTCCTTACGGATAAAATCCAGTAATTGTTGCGGCAATTCTGTTTGATGATGGATAGCATACGTTGGCTCGTTGGGATTGCCCAATACTTTGAAAACCCGCACACTTTCAATGTATTTTGACGATGCCATTTTTGGGATATATTTGTTGCGTATCCATTCAAGCCATTCTTGATGCGTGTCGGGGTTTATGACCGAGGTAATATTGTAGATATACATTGGAAAATTGTGAAATTAATGATTTTTTAATATTTTTCTTATTCAAAGAAAAATATTCTGTCACGAAAGCACGTTTTTTTAAAGATTTTTCAGCCGAAAAGATGGGCAATCGCATCTTCTATTTTGGCGGCTTTGATGATTTTGATACCCGTATTTTTCAGAGCGATTTTACTGTATTTCGATATGAAAATCGTATCGAAACCCAATTTTTCGGCTTCGGTAATGCGTTGTTCCACACGCTGTACGGGACGGATTTCGCCACCAAGCCCCACTTCGCCGGCAAAACAGATGGTTTTATCAATCGGAATATCTTCGTTTGATGACAGAATTGCCATCGCCACGCCGAGGTCGGTCGCAGGGTCATCAATGGTGATACCGCCCGTAATATTCAGAAATACGTCTTTCGCTCCCAATCGGAAACCGGCGCGTTTTTCAAGTACAGCGAGTAACATATTGAGCCGTTTGGCGTTGAAGCCCGTGGTACTTCGTTGTGGTGTTCCGTACACGGCGGTGCTTACAAGTGCCTGTATTTCAATCATCAGCGGACGCATTCCTTCCAGCGTGGCGGCAACCGATGTTCCGCTGAGCGCTTCGTCCGTTTTGGAAATCAGTACTTCCGACGGATTGGTTACTTCCCGTAATCCGCTGCCGAGCATCTCATAAATACCGAGTTCGGCAGTGGAACCAAAGCGGTTTTTGAGCGACCGCAAAATACGGTACACGTGGTTGCGGTCTCCTTCAAACTGCAATACCGTGTCCACCATGTGTTCCAAAATTTTCGGGCCGGCGATGTGTCCGTCTTTCGTAATATGTCCGATAAGAATGACCGGAACGTGGGTTGTTTTGGCAAACTTGATGAGTTCCGAAGTGCATTCGCGGATTTGCGAAATACTTCCCGCCGAAGCCTCGATATAGTCGGACTGCAAGGTCTGCACCGAGTCGATGATAAGGATTTGCGGCTGCAGTTCTTTTATCTGTTGGAAAATGTTTTGCGTTTTGGTTTCCGTGAGGATATAACAATGGTTGGCACGGTGCGGAATGCGGTCGGCACGCATTTTTATCTGTTTTTCGCTTTCTTCGCCCGATACGTACAGTGTTTTGTACGGCAAATTCAGGGCGATTTGTAACAAAAGCGTACTCTTCCCGATGCCCGGTTCGCCCCCGAGTAGCGTAACCGACCCCGGCACGAGTCCGCCCCCGAGGACATTATCCAATTCGCCGTTGCCCGTTGCCATCCGTACTTCTTGCTGCGAATCGATTTGTGATAGCGGAATATAGGAAGATTTGGACGGTTTTTGAGAACTTGAGTCAGGTTGCCAAATTTTCTTTTCTCCAGTTTGTATGACTTCTTCTACGATAGTATTCCATTCTTTGCAAGCCTGGCATTGTCCTTGCCATTTGCTGTATTGGCTACCGCAATTCTGACAGAAATACGCCGTTTTTACTTTTGCCATAGTTTTTTATTTATTTGAATGCGTTGCGGTTTGAAATTGTTCGATATGGTTTGAACGCTTCGCTGTTTGATATGGTTTGACATTGTTTGATGTGGTTTAATATTGCTCAAACTACTTCAAACAGCGAAGCGTTCAAACAATATCAAACGCCGAAGGCAATCAAATCATATCAAACAGCGAAGCGTTCAAATGACATCAAATTATTAAAATCCGAAATCGGCTTTGAGTGCGTTGATACGTTCGTTAATCAAATCTGTCGTAATAAAATCAATGGGAGCTTGGGTATAGGCTTTTTGATACGCTCGAAGCGATTTTTTGGGTTCGCCTATTTCTTCGTAATATTCGGCTAAGAAGAAGCTGGGCATCGCGGTATCTTTATATCCGTTGTCGGTAACGAATTCGGACAATAGCAGTAGCGAATCCCAATCTTTCTTACGGACGATGACCGAGTATACCGCCATAATATCATTCATTAATGGTTTTTTCTTGATATTGAGTTTTTTCTCGATGGTCGAATATTTATTTTTAATATAATCGAAAATATTTTCGCTTAGCGGTTGTATATTTTCCTTATGTTCTTTGACCGATATGGGTTTGTAGCTATCGAAAAGCAGGTCAAATGCTCTTGGAATACTTGTCAGCACCACAGCATTGGGCGATGCCCCTTTGAAATCTTCAAAATAATAATCGGCGGTTTCGCTGGTCGATTTGCTCCGGATTTGGCTGTTGAGGTCTTGCGTGCCGGCGTATGCTTTTTCGGGACTGAGGTCGGAAGTTGCCATATAATAAAAAATGTTCTGCGGCGTGATGCGCAGCTGCTCTGCTACCGACTCGTTAATGCCCTGTATCGGGGTTGGGTTGACGGACAAATAGGCATTGAAAATAGAATTGCCTTTGAGTAGGAAATAGTTGGCAAAATTGGCAGATTCATTCGTGGCAATAATTCCCCGAAACTTGTTTGTTGAATATTTTCCTTCGATGTATGGAACGAGTTCGCCACCGATAAATTCAAAGAATTGAGCCGTTTCGTTCATCGGAAAACCGATATTTTCGTCAATATGCACGTCGTCTTGCTCATTGTAAACCCCTACGATGATGCAGTCGGGCATGTCTTGGAAATAATCATAATAACGGGCGTTGGCGATGACGGGTTCCATCAGGTGGTCGGCATCAAGGACAACCAGCAGCGGATAGGTCTGCTTGCGGTCGTAGCCTTCGGGTGTGTAGATGGCGATGCGTCTTGTTTCGTTCATTTTTTGCGAGTTGAACGCTTCGGAAGTAACCTGTGCCGATAGCTTCGGGCAGGCCAAAAGAACGATAAACGACAGTAACAGTTTTTTCATAGAAGTATTTTTTATAATTTCATTTACGGATATAGGTTTCAAAAGTAAAATCATACAGATGCCTTTCGTCTGCCGGGTGGAATGTTTCATTGGTTTTTTGCCAAACTTCGGGGTCAATGGCAGGAAAAAACGCATCGGCTTGACCGAAAACGGCATGGACCCTTGTCAGCTCAATCCTGTCGGCCAACGGCATCGCAAGAGCGTATATTTGTCCGCCCCCGATAATGTACGGATTTGGGTCGGTTTCGAGGGCTTTTGCAACGGCTTCTTCAAGCGAACCGCACACGATACAGCCATCGGGCGAGTATCCCGCTTGACGGCTGACGATGATATGCGTGCGCTGCGGAAGCAATTTCGGAAAGGTTTCAAAAGTTTTCCGCCCCATAATGATGGCGTGCCCTGTGGTGAGGGATTTAAAATGCTTGAAATCACCGGGCAAATGCCACAGCAAATTTCCTTCGTAGCCCAAAGCGTTGTTTTCCGAAGCGGCGGCAATCAGCGTAATCATATCGTGTCGGTGTCGGCAGGCGGAAGTGTCGTGTCGGGGTTTTCTGCTGCGAGTTTTTTCTGTTTTTCGAATTCTTTTTCCACCTGTGCCTGCATTTTGGCAAGTTTTTTCTCCTGCATGGCAACGAGTTTTTCACGTTCTTTACGCTGCCAAGCCTGTCCCATAAAGCGGTCGGTGATGAACACGTTGATGAAGTGAATCATAAAGAAAAAAGTCCACAACATGATGCCCCAGATGAACCAATCATACTGATAGCCGTAATTGAGCAATTTGTTGATGATGACCATGAAAATACAGCCCAATACATATACGATAAAATGTAAAAAAAGGCGTTTTTTCTGTTTAATCCGTTTTTGGGCATATTCAAACATCTCGTGTTGGGCGATGTCAATATGCGAAGGTGTTTTTTCTTTTCCGAACATAATGTGTGTAATTTCACCAAAAATACGACATTTTGCTGAACAGCAGCCGTTAGCTGTTGAAATTTAGAATTATATAAACATTTATTTTTAAAAATTTAGCGTGTAGAGGTGTTTTGTAGTAACAATTACACAACATCTCGATTTTCTTCCGCAGCACGAAGCCGGTTGGTTACAGGGTTGGCGTACATGCTGGTTAACAAGTGGAGCAGGGCGGGTTCGGACGTTTTACCGTGCAGAAATTCGCGAAAGCGGGATACATCTTCTTTTTGGTACAGGTTGCCTGAAAAGCGGTTGCTTTTGTGTTGCAGGTCGTACGCGGTGTAATGATACGGATACAGCTCGTAATGCGTGTACATCTGGCGGTCGATTTCGTTGCAAAGGGCGAGAATAAACGTATCATATTTCAGTTCGGATACCGACGGATTGGCATCGAGCCACTGGTTGATGGGGGTTCCGAACCGCATCGTGATGCGCCCTTTGGCGTCGAGCAATCCGTGTACAACGCTGTTAAAATCTTCGTCGGGAGTTTTGGTGTACAAGCTGCCCGGTTGTTGGCGTGCGTAGAGTTCTTTTGCTTTGAGCAAATCACAAGGTTCGTGTTCGTACGAAGTGATGACGGGAACAATATTGAGTTCTCTCAAAGAGGTTATGCGATTTTCTTTTTTAGAAAGTAACATCTTGAGTAGAGCGGGCTGGGTGCGGTCGTTACCGTCTTTGGTGCGCCCGTCGCGTTGGGCTATCCAGACCGATTCTTTCTGCACGGTCAATACATTGCGGATGTACGCCGAATGAAGCAACGCATGGCGGTAAGCATCCATTTTCGAACCACTGCGGTAGAACGTGAACATTTTGTTGAGTTTCCCTAAATCGACTATCCAAGGCGCACTCATTAGGTTGCTTCCAAAGGTGATTTGCGAAGTCGGGAATCCGTGTTCTTGCAAAAGCCACTGCATAATCGCCGAATCAAGCACGATGTCGCGGTGGTTAGCGATGAATAAATACGGTTGCTCTTTGGAAAGATGTTGCAATCCGTCGTGCGCAAATCCGTCGGACGTGTTACGGATGAGCGTTTGTACGGCATAGCCTGAAAAGAAATGCTGAAATTCGTCAACAGACGTAATAGACAACATCTTTTGACGCAAAGCCGAGGCTGTCCATTGCGGATACAAATAGTCCAATATCACAGCAAAAATATCTTGTTGTAATATCCGTTCCACCGCCTTCGGAACTTCATCATCTGCGTAAGGACGCATCGCCTCGAATTGTTCGGAGTACATTTTTTGAGAGTCAATTTTCAGAATGCCAAAAATAACTTGCAGGACGCTTATCTTTAGCGGTTTTTATGTCAAATTCCTACAAGGACAAAGGTAGGCAATTTTAGAATATTTAAAAGTTCTTTTTTGCTTTCTTAGCAGGCATGCGCCAAATCATAAGGGAATTCAACCCGATTAAGTCTGATTTTCAAGGACTAATTCCAGCAAATAATCGTCCATAACAAAGCCACGCCCGATGTCAAAAACACCTTCGCCGTACACGGCAAAACCGAGCTTTTCGTAGAACTGCCGGGCCTTGTTTTGTTTGTTGACAGCCAAAATGATGCGGTTGTTGCCAAAGCGCGATACCTCTTTTTTTATGTGTTCTATCAGGGCTTTGCCAGCCCCTTTGCCTTGAGCTTCGGGCAATAGGTAGATGCGGTGCAGTTTCGTTGTGTCGGTTTCGTAATTAAATTCATATCCTGCAAAACCCAAAAAGGTTTCATCATCAGAAATCGTTATGTAGCGGTACTTCGGGTTTTCGAAATGCGAAGCCATTTCGGTGTGTCCGTACATCATTTCGAGCATGTACTCGCTTTGTTCTTTCGATAAAATAGGGTTGTAGGTCGCTTCCCACGAGCGGCGGGCAACGGATTGTATCAGCGGAATATCGGTAGTGCGGGCTTCTAAAATCTTCATTTTGTTTCGTTTTGCGAATAAAATTACAAAGTAATGAAAAAAATCACTATCTTTGATGACTTTCCGGAAGTTATTATTTTTCGGAAACGAACCAACAAACCCTATTGTTTTTGATGAAAATATCTGTAGAATTAACGTTAAGTCCGCTACAAGACGATTTTGAACCGCCCATTATTCATTTTATAAAAAAAATGCGTGCTTCGGGGCTTGCCGTATTGGAAAATCCGCTCAGCACACAAGTGTACGGCGATTATGATGACGTAATGCATTTGTTGAACAATGAAATAAAAGAAACATTCGAGCTGATGGACAGAGGATTGCTGTATATGAAAATCGTAAAATCAGACCGACAGGATTATGAGCCTCATTTTTGATTGGATTTTTTCGCAATATGCAGCTATGCCGACGCATTTGTTGGTATTGGAAATTATCGGCGTGGTGTTTGGTTTTTTGAGCGTTTGGTACGCCAAGGAAGAAAAGATTTGGGTATTTCCTACGGGCATTATCAGTACCGTGATATTTGTGTATATCTTGTGGATCTACGGTTTGTTGGGCGATATGCTCATCAATGCTTATTACACGACGATGAGTGTGTACGGCTGGTGGATGTGGTCGCGGAAATCATCTGATAATGAGTCGCTTCCCATTACTACGGCAAGCCGAAAGGAATGGCTGTGGAGTGCCTTGGTATTCGCCGTTACGGTGCTGTTCATCGCGGGGGTGTACTCCGTTTACGGCAAGTGGAACGAACCGACTGCTTATGTGGATACGCTTACGACCGCTATTTTCTTTGTGGGAATGTGGTTTATGGCAAAAAAGAAGTTGGAAAACTGGCTTTTCTGGATTGCCGGCGATATTATTTCAGTACCGCTGTACGCGTACAAAGGGCTGATGTTTACATCATTACAATATTTATTATTTACGGTCATAGCTTATTACGGATATAGAGAATGGAGACGACGCTTGCACAATACATCCCTGAAAGCCCTCTAAAACGCTTCGTGTGTTTTGGCCCCGAATCAACAGGGAAAACTACGCTCACCCAAGATTTGGCGGCGTATTTCGGTGTGCCGTCCGTAGGCGAATATATGCGGGAATATCTTCAGCAGAAATGGAATGAGACCCGCCAAACCTGTATGTGGGACGACCTTGTGCCGATAGCCGTCGGGCAGATGCAATGGGAGAATGAGCAGGCGCAAAAATCCGGAAATTTACTTTTTTGCGATACCAATCTCTTGGAGTTGATGACCTATTCGGAAATATACTACGAAGGAAATTGCCCGTCCGCCATCAAAAAATACGCACTCGAAAACCACTACGATTTTTATTTTCTGACGAATATTGACGTGCCGTGGGAAGCCGATGACCTGCGCGACCGCCCCAATGACCGCCAATATATGTTTGACCGCTTCAAAGAAACCCTCGACAAATATCAAAAACCATATATAACCCTCATGGGCGATGCACAACAGCGACTCGAAGCCGCCGTAGGCACCGTCCGTAAAATCATACAACATCATGAGTAAATTGACTACAAAAGACCAAAAGCAATTGGACGAAAAAGGCATTACGGCAGAAATGCTCGAAACTCAACTTTCGCTTTTCCGTGAAGGAATTCCTCCAATACACCTGCATTCGGCAGCGACCATAGGCAACGGAATTCTATCGTTTTCTAAAGAAGAAACCGCTAAGTATGCCGCTATCTATCAAAAAAAGAAAAAAGGAATCGACATCCTCAAGTTTGTTCCTGCTTCGGGGGCAGCTACGCGGATGTTCAAGTCGCTGTTTGCCTTCCGTGATGATTTCCAGCCCGAGAAAGAATCGTTCAAAGCCTATGTAAAGCGGTCGGGCAATAAGGATATGGATGTGTTTTTTGCAGGATTTACCAAGTTTGCGTTTTATGCTACATTGACCGAATATGTCAAAAATAACGTGCCTGACTTCGAGTCGCAAAATGAAGACCAACAAAAACACACGCTCGTAACAGCAATGCTAAGTGAAAACGGGCTTAATTACGGGAATTTACCGAAAGGATTGCTTCCTTTTCATCACCATTCCGAGAAAGTGGTTACGCCTTTTGAAGAGCATTTCCGCGAGTCGGTCATGTATGCTTCGAATAAAGATGAGGCTCACTTGCATTTTACCATTACCGAACAGCACACCGATGCGTTCCGCAAAGAACTCGCCGAAATACAAACGAAACTCGAAAAACGCTACAATATCAAATTCGATGTGCAGTTCTCATACCAAAAACCGAGTACCGACACGGTTTCGGTCAATGAAGACAATACCTATTTCCGTGACGAGAAAGGACAATTATTGTTCCGTCCGTCAGGGCACGGGGCATTGCTTGACAATCTCAATGAAGTGAATGCCGAAGTGATTTTTATCAAAAACATCGATAATGTAGTGGTCAAAAAATATACCGACGAAACGGTGTTTTACAAAGAAGCTCTTGCGGGAAAATTACGCGAGGTACAGTCGGCGGTGTTCAACATCCTCAAACGTATCGAAAAAAATAAAGTCAAAAAGCGTGAACTCACACAAATTCTTGATTTTATGAAAGAAATCAACATTCATGTGCCCGATTACATACGGAAATTCAAGCGGCACTATATGTTAGAATTTATCATTTCAAAACTCAATCGCCCTATCCGTGTATGTGGTATGGTGAAGAACGAAGGCGAACCGGGAGGAGGTCCGTTTTGGAGTAAGGATAAAGACGGAAACCTCAGCCTGCAGATTATTGAGTCGGCACAAGTAGACTTGACAGATACAGTTCAAAAAGATATTTTCCAACAATCAACACACTTTAACCCGGTGGATTTGGTGTGTGGCACGAAAGATTTCAAAGGCAAAAAATTTGACCTTTTCCAATATACCGACCCCAAACAGGCGTTCATTACATCAAAAACGTATATGGGAAAACCGCTCAAAGCTCTCGAACGACCCGGACTTTGGAACGGCTCCATGGCAGATTGGATTACCCTTTTCGTCGAAGTACCACTCATCACGTTCAATCCCGTAAAAACCGTAAATGACCTTCTGAAAAAAACACATCAAGCATAAGGGTTTTTTGAATGGAAAACGGCCGGAAATTTTGATTTCCGACCGTTTTCTTTTCATGAAGAAGAGTATTTAATTGTCAACCAAATAATCTATTTGTGTTTTATGTGATTTAGAACCAAGGTCTTCTACCTACTTGATAGGTTTGATAAAAATCTTCATCGGATTTTGTAAGATAAATAATCCCTTCGATAAATCCAATAATTCCCAACGCACCACAGCTAATTACGGATGCTATAATCTGGATAACTCCTTCTTTGGTATAGCCCAACACAAATTTGTGTATCCCTAAATACCCCAGCAATATACCCAATATCCCGGCAAGCATTTTTTTATTGTCGCCTTTATTAACCAGGTCGTTCACGCCTTTTGAAAATTCGTTGGCGGTTTGTTTTATTTCCTCTTTAGTTTCCTCGAGCTCTTTTTTGATTTCGTCTTGATTCATGATGTTATTTTTAATAATTTCTTGCAAAGATACTATTTTTTCGGTACAATGATATTTATTGGCATTTATTTTACAAAAATATAATACAGAATGTTATTGAAAATATTTTGCAATATGTTTACAAACAGAATGTTGTTGTTTTTATAAAAAATTTGGAGGATTATTTCTTCTTTTTATCGGGCGAATAAATCAATCCGTCGGGGCGGTTTTTGCCGTCGGGGGTAACGAAAGCGAAAGTAAACATCCATTTGACCAAACGCACTTCGGGAGTTGTGAATTTCCCTACGGGCAATTTTACAAGCACTTTGTTCCAGCCTTTTTCAAGCGTTACGGGGATTGGTTCCCGGGCGGTGAAATTCTCGTTTCCAAGCGGTGTTTCGTTGCTTTTTTCGGTATGTGAGGCAGTCCATACGGGCGGCTCGATGGCTTTTCCGTTAAGGTAAAAAGCACTTTGGCGGTAATCCCACGCTCCTTGCGGCGGTGGCAGGTCTTTTTCCGAACGGCTGTAATTCTGGGTTTCTGCCCAAAGCCCGACCGTTTGTTTCACAGGCGAATACACATACGTGTAGGCATATGCGGTGTGGTTTTCGGGCGGATTTTCATAAAATGACGGCACGAGTTTTCCCCATACGTGTCGCAGATAAATTCCTGAACCTATGGCGAGATGCGTTTGGTAGGTTTTTCCGTCAAACGAATATTGTTTTTTCAATTTTTTTTCGGGCGGAAACACGCTGCCGAGATTTCCTCCGTTAGGAAAAGGGTCGGTAATCCGCCAACGGACATCGGTTTGCTTTACGTAATCAAAAGGTTCTTCTGTGAAACGCCGGTCTTTCTGCCAAAGCAATCGTTCTTCAAAATCAGCGAATGCCGCAAATCCGTCGGTGTTTTCTTTGAGAATGGTTCCGTTATCGTCAAAATATTGGAAACCGCCGCCACGCCACGCCCTTTCGGCGAAAGCCAGCATATTCGGGTAAAAATTATTTTGACGTAGGATTTCCTTTTCGCCCTTCACGTAGCGGTCGTGCCATACGGCGAAAATCGCTCCGGCAATAGCATCGTTTCCTTCATCGGAATTGGCAATACGGCTTTGGTAAAGTGCCACGATGTCGCCAAAGGCATCAAAATGGTTCACGTAATGGAAACGCGAATCAATAGCGGGAATGCCGGGCTGAGCCTTTCCCCGGTAGCTCCAAAGCTGGGTCATATCAATCTCGCCGGGCTGGTACTTCCAACCCGGATTCCACGAAATCACTTTTTTGCCTTTCGCACGGATATGGGCGACCATTTCGGGGACGAAATCGGGGTTGGTAAACGCTACTTCGTCCGTACCGATGTGGATATAAGGCACATCGAACACTTCGCAGACTTCGTCCATGACTTCTTTGAGAATTGCCATTCCTTCGGGGCTTTGCATATCGTGTCCGATGGCTTTTCGGAAGGCTTCGCTGTGTCCGGGCATATCAATTTCGGGAATGAGCGTGATGCCTTTTGCGTGGCAGTACCGCACAAGGTCTCGGGCTTCTTCCTGCGTATAAAACATTCCTTTTTGGCGAATCATCGTTTCGGGTTGGTTGAGTTGCGGATAGCGTTTGCTTTCCAGCCGCCACGCAATGTCTTCGGTGAGATGCCAGTGGAAGACGTTGAGCTTGTATGCTGCCATCAGGTCGATTTCACGCTTGAGTTCTTCGATAGAAATGTACGTCCGCCCCACGTCTTGCATCACACCCCGAATGCGGAACGCTGCCCAATCGGTGATTTTACAAAACGGAAAACGGAAACTGCCGTCAGCCTGCTCTTCGGTAAGTTGGCGGAGCGTCTTTCCGGCTTGCAACGCCCCCCAAAAAGTAATAAATTCTATACGGATGCCTTCCGCCGAGATGTACAAACGGTAGGCTTCCTCTTGATGAATGCCTGCTTCGGGGATTTCGGCAACCTGCTCCCAAGTAGGATTCCCGTTGCTTAATCTTGATGTAAAATATTGATTTTCAATAAACTCAACGTTTTGCGGAAACGGTAGCAAACGAATGTCCGGTTGGGCAAATATCCCTACGGAAATCAATAAAAATGCGGTGGTGGTCAGTAATTGTTTCATATTTTAAAGATGATAAATGGCAAAGATAAGGACTAAATGCAGAGTAAGCAATAATCGTAGAATGGAATCCTTACAGAATGGTTTATTTTTGCGTTATGGCGTTTGATCAAAAAGAAAATTAGCCTCTAAGTTAAAATAATTTTTAAGTATATTTTTATTTTCGCTCAGAAAGTATTATTTTCGCCGACTAAATAATATAAATTCAGATATAACGAGATGGCTATTCTTGAAAAAATCAGAAACCGTACAGTGTTTCTTATTGTAATTATCGGGCTTGCCCTATTTTCATTCGTGATTTCCGACCTCATTGGTTCTGGTTCGTTCGGTGCTTCGCAACCAACTGAAATCGGGAAAGTTAATGGTGAAGAAATATCGGTGGATAATTTCCGCTACCAAGTGGAAAGCGTAATGCGTAATATGGGCGCCAATGCTACTACTTCGCAAGCCGTAAACTATGTGTGGGAACAAAATGTACGTAACCTTATTCTTGACCAGCAGTTCGAGAAAATAGGTTTGAGTGTGGAAAAAGACCAAATTATGTCCATTCTTTCTAAAAATGAAATGATTGCGCAAAATCCACAATTCACAAATGAATTTGGTGTTTTTGACGCCAACAAATTCGTTACTTTTATCGCAACCTTAAAGGCTTCTGACCCGGCGTCTTACCAACAGTGGTTGATGCAAGAGGAGTCTATCGTGGAAAATGCGAAACAACAAGTGTATTTCAATCTTATCCGTGCCGGGCTTGGCACTACACAAGCGGAAGCCGAGTTGGTGTATCATCAAGAAAATGACAAGGCAGACATCAAGTATGTAACATTGCAATACAGCAGCATACCTGACAGTACCGTGAGCGTAAGCGATAGCGAAATAAAAGCCTACATCAACAAGCATAAAAAGAATTTTGAGCATGAAGCGTACCGCAATATACAATATGTGGTGGTGGACGAAAAACCCTCGGATGCCGATATAAGCAATATCCGTGAAGGCCTGCTCGCTTTACTGCGTCCTGATGTGGTGTACAACCAACAGACAGGGCAGAACGACACCATTCCCGGATTTGCCACTACAACGGATGTCGCTTCTTTCGTAGATAAAAATTCTGACCTTCCGTTTGATTCGCTTTTCGTAACCAAGAGTCAGCTTCCTGCTGCTTTTGCCGACACACTTTTTGCCCTCAACAAAGGACAGGTATACGGACCTTACCAAGACGGTAATTATTACAAATTGTCGCGCATGCTGGACAAAGAAACGAACGGTTCGGCACGTGCCAGCCATATCCTCATCGCGTATGTAGGCAGCCAAGCTGCCAATCCTTCTACAACACTGACCAAAGAAGAAGCACAAGCAAAAGCGAATGAAATTCTCGCTGCAGCACGTGTAGCGAACGCTGATTTTGCGGCATTGGCCCGCGAAAATTCTGACGATCCGGGAGCTGCCAACGGAGGCGATTTAGGGTTTTTCCAGCGCGGATTTATGGTGAAGCCTTTTGAAGATTTTGTGTTCGCCAACCAAGTGAATAACATCGGTTTGGTAGAAACAGACTTCGGGTACCATATTGTAAAAGTAACTGAAAAAGCAGATGCGGTCAAAATAGCTACCGTAGCCCGTGCTATCGAAGCATCGGAAGCTACCGTTAATGAAATATTCGCTAAAGTTACCAAGTTTGAAATGGAAGCTCTTGAAGATGTAAAGAATTTTGGTGAAATCGCTAAAAACAATGATTTTTCGACCTTGCGTGCCGATAACCTTACCGCTAATGACGAATACATCATCGGCTTGGGTAACAACCGCTCCATCGTACAATGGGTATTTGAGAAGGGTGCAAAAGTAGGCGACATCAAGCGTTTTTCTACAGCCAATGGCTATGTAGTGGCTCAATTGACCAAAAAAGCGGAAAAAGGCGTAAGTACACCGCAAGAGGCATCGCCTTTTGTCAAACCAATTCTCATCCGTGAGAAAAAAGGGGAAATCCTTGCTAAAAAATTGGAAGGAACATCACTTGATGCCATTGCTTCGCAAAACCATATAGAAGTACAAAGCGCTACTGCTTTGACAATGAATAACCCAACAATTATCGGTGTAGGGCGTGAGCCTAAAGTGGTAGGCACAGCGTTCGGACTCAAACAAGGACAAGTGTCCAAGCCGGTACTTGGCGAAAATGGCGTGTATGTGGTAGCACTCACAAGTACTACAAGTGCCCCGGCACAAGCGGATTACAGTTCGTATGCCCGCAGTAGCGAAACTCTGAAAACAAGCCGTGCTGCACAAGAGGTGTACAACGCACTTTACCAATCGGCGGATATAAAAGATAACAGAAGTAGCTTCTATTAATAGAAAATATTTTCAAAAAAAGATGTCCAAAAAGAGGGTTTGCAGAACTTTCCTTTTGGGCATTTTTTTTCACCAAAAAATTAAAAATAACCGTATAACAAATGAAAATCATATCTTACAACGTAAACGGCGTACGTGCTGCGATGACTAAAGGACTTTTGCAATGGCTTGAAGCTGCCAGTCCTGACGTGTTGTGTTTGCAAGAAATAAAAGCCCTCGAAGAGCAGGTTGATACCGAAGCGTTTCGTCAACTTGGTTACGAACACCAGTATTGGCACAGTGCACAAAAGAAGGGATACAGCGGTGTCGCGATTCTCTCAAAAACAAAACCCAAGCACGTAGAAATAGGTAGCGGTATCGACTATATGGACTACGAAGGGCGGATTATCCGTGCGGATTATGATGATGTTTCGGTGATGAGTTTGTACCTGCCATCGGGGACAAACATCGACCGTCTCGACCATAAACTGACTTTCATGGCAGATTTTCAACACTACATCGACCGAGTTAAAGAGACCCATCCCAACCTTATCATCTGTGGTGATTACAACATCTGCCATGAAGCTATTGATATTCACGACCCCGTACGCAATGCCAATGTGTCAGGTTTTTTGCCCGTAGAGCGCCAATGGATTGATGCGTTTATGCACAGCGGATTTATTGATAGTTTCCGCTATTTCAACCAAGAGCCGCATAATTATTCGTGGTGGTCGTATCGTGCGAATGCCCGTAATAACAATAAAGGTTGGCGCATCGACTATAATTTGGTGGCTACGCCGCTCGAAAAACGCCTTGTCAGAGCCGCGATACTTCCCGAAGCGAAGCACAGCGACCATTGTCCTATATTGGTAGAAATAAAATAATTGCCAAATATTACTTTTTGGCAGGAATGGCAAGTAGTTGATTATCAGTTTTGTTTTTGTAATTAACAACGTATTTGCTTATTGATGGCATGCGTTTTGATAGCTATTTTGTATAACTTTTAAATCTGTGATTGCCCATGTTTGACAAAAAAGATGCTCAGCGCGAATTTGATAAAGAGCGTGGTGGTTTTTCGCAAGAAAAACTTCAAGAAGTCCTTGGTAAAGAACCCGAATTGCAAAACCGATTTAGCAAAAACCGGCCTATGAATCAGTATTTTAATGATTTCAAGTTGTTTTTTTCGCTACTCAAGGATTATTTCGCCGGACGCTACAAAAATGTGCCTTGGCGGACAATTGCTGCCATCGGTGGCACGTTGATATATGTGCTTTCGCCCGTTGATTTTATTCCTGACATTATTCCGATACTCGGTTTTACGGATGATGCCGCTGTATTTGCTTTCTGCTTGAAAATGGTGGCAGGCGACATCCAAGAATACCGCGAATGGAAGCAGTCGCAACAGATAGTTACGGTACGTTAGACCCTATACTTTTTATAAATAACGGCTTGTTGTAAACGATGATGGCTACAACAAGCCGTTTTTGTCGTATATTTGGGGCTGTTACTCTCATTTTTTCTTTATGGAAACATCTTTTTTAAAAGAGGTCGTCGTTGATGTACTGGCACGGTATGCCGGTAGGACAAGTGATTTGATATTCGTTGTGCCGGGCAAGCGGGCTTCGCTTTTTTTGAAAAATTATTATGCCGAATCGTGTGGTAAAAGCGGTTTGGCGCCTCAATTTATAACCATAGAATCGCTTTTGTTGCAAATCGCCAGGATGCGTAAGGCGCAAGGGCTGGAATTACTTTTTGAATTGTATGATACGTATCGAACGCATTGCAAAACCGAACCCGATGATTTTGAGACTTTTGCAGGTTGGGGACAAACGCTGTTGCGGGATTTTAATGAGATAGACCAATATTTGGTAAATCCCGAAAAGATATTTCCTTATATTCATGCTATCAAAGAAGCCGAACATTGGTCGGGGGCGGACGAGCTAACCGAAATGCAACGCAAACACCTTGAGTTTTGGAATGCCTTGGGCGGTTATTATTTCGCTTTTCAGCAAAAAATGCTGGGCAAAGGAAGCGGATACGCCGGGATGATTGCTAAGCAAGCGGTGCGTCATTTGCCGGATTATATCCGTAAGCATACCGATGCGATTTATATTTTCGCAGGCTTCAACGCATTGTCGGGATGCGAACAAAAGATTATTCAAACATTGCTTGCCGAGGCCACAGCCGAAATCTATTGGGATGTCGACCGGTATTTTGTAGAGACAGAAGGGCACGATGCAGGTTTGTTTATCCGCAATTACCTCAAAAACTGGGCTTATTATCGCAATCATAAGCCCAAATGGTTGAGCGATGTGTATCGCCAAGAGAAAACGATACACATCACCGGAGTTCCCAAAAGTATCAATCAAGCGCACGAAGTAAGCCACTTGATAGGACAAATGCCTGTCGGAATTCTTGCCAAAACGGCTCTTGTAATGGCTGACGAACAGCTACTGTTGCCTATGGTACAGTCCGTAAACGTTTCTGTCCCGATGAATATCACGATGGGATATCCGTTGCAGCAAACGCCGATGAACGATCTTTTTGCGATATATTTCCGCCTGCATTTGTCTAAAAGCTATTATTACAAAGATATCATTCAGTTGCTAACCAATCCGATGTTGCAGGAATTATTGCCGAAAGAGGTTGTAAATCATATTGTTACGCAAATACATCAGCGCAATAGTAACTATCTGTCTCGCAATAAATTATTTGAAATGGCGCCTCCCGAATATCAGGAACTTTTGGCTGATTTGATTCCCGATATAAGCGAACAACCCGTGATGACGCTTGTAGACCATGCCCTGAGAAGTATCATCCGTTTTAAAAAAGTGGCAGACCAAAATCGTACCCAATACGGTTTATGGCTTGAATATGCGTATCGTTTCCATCAGCTTTTTTTACAATTAAAGCAGTTGCAGGCGCACTTCGGGCATATACAGTCGGTCAAAACGCTCTACCATTTTTATTTGGATATATTGCAAAAAGATTCGCTTGATTTTGTAGGCGAACCGCTCGAAGGACTTCAGCTGATGGGCGTGCTTGAAAGTCGTAATCTGGATTTTGAACACCTTATCATCACTTCGGTAAATGAGGGCGTGCTTCCTTCAGGCAAAAGCGGAAATTCATTCATCCCTTATGACGTAAAACGAAATGTAGGACTTCCTACATACAAAGAAAGAGATGCGATATACAGCTATCATTTCTATCGTTTGATACAGCGTGCCAAGACAGTGCATTTGCTCTATGATACGGACACGGACAGCCTCAAAGGAAAAGAAAAAAGCCGGTTTATTTTACAGCTTTTGGCTGAAAATATTCCTGCACATTCTATTAATCACCAGATAAAAGCCCCTGAGGTACACCGCATTGAAGAAAAGAAAATAAGCATTCCGAAAGACGAAGACATCTTACAGCGACTCAAAGAAGTAGCCGCTTCGGGATTTTCCTCATCGGCACTCACCACGTATGTGTTCAATCCCGTTACGTTCTATCAGCAGTATATTCTTGGGGTAAAGGAAGAAATGGACGTTGAAGAAAGCATCGAAGCCCGTACTTTTGGCAATATCGTACACCATGTGCTTGAGGAATTGTACAAACCTCTGATAGGAATTGTACTCACAATAGCGCATTATGTTGAGATGAAAAAGCAAGTGCCCCTGCTTGTGCAAAAATATTTCTCGAAAGAATATCGGAGTGATGACTATCAGCACGGTAAAAACCTGCTCGCCTATACGGTCATCATGGAATATATATATCGCTTTTTGGAAATGGAAAAAGAAGAAGTAGGCTCGGGTGTGGAAATTATTGTACAACAAGTAGAACAGAAAATTACCGTGCCATTGGAGAATCATACTATAGGATATGAAGTAAATCTCAAAGGTGTCGTAGACCGTGTGGACAGAAGAAACGGCAAACTCTACATCATCGATTATAAAACAGGTGTGGTGGGAAGTGAAAATGTGGGTATTTATCAATGGGAAAGTTTGATTAATGATTTCAAGCATAGTAAAGCATATCAGTTACTTACATACGCATATCTGTATAAAAAATTAAATGCTATTGATGAGGAAATTATCGCAGGTAATATTTCATTCAAACGATTGCGAAACGGCTTGCTTACATTCCGCTTTAAAGAAAATAAACTTGCTAAAGATGAACGTATTGATGATTATAAAATACTTAAATTTGAGGAAGTTACATCATTACTTCTCAATGAAATATTTAACATGGATATTCCGTTTGAAGAAAAACAAATTGACCAAAAAGGACAGAATTTATAACCTGACAAAAGGGCTATTCTGCCATAAAAATGTAATTTTGCAGTGTTCATACAATACTTGACGTATGGGTTTATTCAAAAATATTTTGCGGGCATTGTGGCGGGCATGGTTTTACCTGCTGACGGCTCTAATTACCATTCTCATGATACCGGTGTTGCTTGTCTTGACCTCGAGTGAGCGTTGGTATTCGGCATTCTATTGGGTGGCACGCCATCTTTGGGCAATCCCGATACTCTACGGCATGGGATTTCGTCCTGTGATACGCCGGCACCAACCGCTTGAAAAAGGCAAAAGCTATATGCTCGTAGCCAACCATACAAGTATGACCGACATCATGCTGATGCTTGTGTGCAGTACCGAACCGTTCGTTTTTGTAGGAAAGAAAGAATTGTCCAAAATGCCGATATTCGGATATTTTTACAAGCGAGTGTCTATTTTGGTAGACCGTTCCGACCGCAATAGCCGCAAGCGTGTGTATGACCAAGCTGTGCGGCGGCTGGACGCCGGGTTGAGCATTTGTATATTTCCCGAAGGGGGCGTGCCTGATGACGGGCATATTGTTCTTGACACATTCAAAGACGGAGCTTTCCGCATCGCAATTGAGTATCAAATCCCTATTGTGCCGATGGTTTTTTTTGATAACAAAGAGCGGTTTCCTTTTAGCTTCGCCGGAAGCCCGGGCATTATGCGGGCATTGATACATCCTTTTGTCGCTACAGAAGGGCTTACGCTACACGACAAAGTCCCCCTGAGAGAGCGTGTGAGAAATATCATACTGCATAGTCTTGAAAATATTCAATGGTAGCCGAAAATCGGGCGAAAACACAAAAAAAGCTGTCCTTTTCGGACAGCCTCTTCTGTACAATTACCTGCAAAAAAGTAATCGCAAACTATAATTCACGCAGCACTATCATTCCGTCATTTTTCTTGTCAACAACAATGACAAGGCACGGGCGGATGGTATATTCTTGTGGTTCGCCTATTTTTGATTTGTAGGCAAATAGTAATTCGTTTTCAGTATTCATTTGAAGGCTTACGGCGGTTAGCTCCGTTGGGCGGTTTGTTTCAGGTTTGATCAGGGCAATCACGAATTGTTTTGAAAAATCAATTTGTGTGGGGCGTCCGTTTTCGCCCATTACGGTTGCCATTCCGAATATTTTTTCGAAATCTTCTTGCGTAGTGATTTTGGGGCTGTCAATATCCGTTACCGAATTGTTTACAAAATACCGTTCGGCAACGACAAACGGAATGTCTTTGAGTTGTACGTTGTTTTCTATCACAGGCGATGTGGTGTTTTGCGGTGTTTGCGTTTGATTTTTGCAAGCAAGAAGGATACTACTTGATGCTAATAGGACGCATAGAAGGCTCTTGTTCATTTTGTTTTTCTGTTTTAAAAATAGTCAACTAATTGTTTAAAAAGTAAATCGTAAACCTGCTCTTAAATTGATGTTTACAGGTTTTTCTTTATAGATAGTTTCTACGGAACTTTTGTTTGGGAAATGATATGAAACACCCGGTTCGCCATAGAGACTCACGTTTCCAAACAGGCGGTACTCTATCCCGAAGGCAGCAGCGGCAGACCATTGTAACGGTTTGACAGAAATCCGCTCGTATGTCTGCGAAATAGCTTCACTGCCGATATAATGCCGGGTAATCAGCTTGCCGGCAATGTTTTTTTCTACATGGATGCCGGATGACAAATACGCCGACCATTTTGAATTTTTCCACAACGAATAATCAACGCTTATAGGGATTCCGACATAATAAAGCTTTTGTTCACTATTGTAGTAATAACCATCTGTTCCTGAATGCAAATCAGATGATAATAAAGTATACGTTATCCCACTCGATATGTACCATCGGTTGGCAAGAGGATACCGTAACGAGATGCCGGCCGTAACGGGCTGTGAATGTTTGGTTTGCGTATTGGTTTCTTCGGGGGTGTTTTGCAGGAGTATTTCGTTGTACAAAGCAGGTTCGTTGCTTGCGGCATTAGTCTTTGCCATAGGCGAAAAATCGTTGTAAAGAGATGCAAATCCATGCTGTTCTTTTCCGGCGCTTGCGACAGCGTTTGCCACGAACACATTTGTCTGCCAATTTGCTTTGGGAGTTTGTGTGCCATCCGATTCGCTTTCGGCAAGCAATTCGCCAAGCGTTTTTTCTGTGGGAATGCTTCCGACAATCACTTCGCTTGGAAGTATCGTATCGACTGATGAGATTGTTACCTGTGAAATTTTTTCTGGAGAACCAAACGCTGAAATAGTTGATGTATAAGAAGTTACAGAATTAGAATCGATAGTATTGGAATGGGTGTTTTTTGAATTTTTTCTACGAATGGCGATTGCCTCATGAGTGATTTCGGCAGTTTTTTCTTCTGGGGGAAGCAAGGAAGGTTTCTCGGGCAAAGATTTTTTGTCGGGGGTTGGTTCTTGTTCTACGATGACGGGCTCTTGTTCGGCGGACACGCCCGATTTTTCCGTAACGATATATACGCCCGCCAAAAGAGCCACCAAAGCTACGGCAGCTATCTTTGTAAGCGGATTGTGCCACCAAAAGCCTTTCTTCCGGTCTGGTTTTTTGGAAATAGCATGTTCGATGTCAGCCCACAAGTCATCGGGAGGCACTTCGCTGTGTGCCGCCATTCGCTTGTGCAGATGGTTTTGCCATTGGTTGTTTTTCATGATTTATTGTTAGCTCGTACTATATTTATTTTTTTGACAAGTAGCGCTTTCGCCCTGTGGAACTGTGATGCCGAACTGTTTTCCCCAATACCGAGCAGTGTTGCTATTTCCTTATGGCTTTTTTGTTCAAACACATATAAGTTGAATACGGTGCGGTATCCTGCGGGCAATTCTTGTATCATCTGTATGATTTCCGATGGTGGAATAGCGTCAAAGTCAGGTTCTTGTTCGTCTTCTATCGCTTCGATATCCGAATGGAAGATAGATGTTGTTTTCAGTTTTTCTTTTTCTTTAAGATGCTTCAGTGCTTCATTGACGATAATGCGAGTCGTCCAAGCCTTGAGTGAGCCAACGCCTTTGTATTGGAATCGGGCGACGGCATTGTATATGTTGATGAATCCTTCTTGCAACACATCTTTTACATCGTCTTTGTCGGGAATATACCGCATGCATACTGCCGTGAGATAGCCACTATAAAGAGCATAAAACGCTTTCATGCCCCGGACGCCATCATGCTGCATCATTTGCACTAACTCTCGCTCTTTGACTTCTTCTTTGTTCACGTAGTATTTGCGTATCGTTTGAGTTTTTTACAGAACCCCAACGGATTGTATCGTGCAAAGATACAAACGTTGGGATTGTTTCTAAATGTTTTATAAATAAATGAATAGCAGCATGTTATTCTCGTGTCCGGTAATCGAACTGCGTAGATTTGCCGCCGTTGAATGATGTCCACTTGAGTGTAAGTTTGACTGTTTTGCCTTGTGTATCAGGAAGTTCGTCCAAGTTGAAAGCCACCAGAGCATCCCTCATCTGTCCGTAAGTGTCGCCTTGGGCGTTGTGATAAAATGCCACTTCGTATGGGTCATCAGGGTTGTTGGTCGAGATGAGGTTTACCTTGTGGATTACACGCGTACTCCCCCATACAGTCCGGAAGCGCAGGGTAAGAAATCCGTCTTCTACGAGCGTAACCCAATCGCGTACAATTTCTACAGGGTCTGTACCATAGATAGAATTATTTTGAGCGCCGAGATTGGGGGCGATATTCTTGGTTAGCAAACTGTCAATCCAATTAACATGGACGGCTTCGCTATAGCCAATGTGAGGGTCGTCGGTTTTCTTGTAGTTGACCAAAGCCCTGACTTCTTTTTTGCCAAAAGGCGAATTGCTCAAGTTGACAGGCAATAAAGTAGTGCTGTCGTCCAATTGCAAATAAAAAGTGTTGCCCGCATGTTTTGCCGTTACAAGGGCATTGGGGTAGAGGCGCGAGGTGTCATTGTCGTCATCTTTTAAGCAAGAAACGAAAAGGAACGATAAAAATATTCCTATGATGTAAGGCGAATAATGAAGTTTCATGGCGTCATTGATATTAGGTGATACATTTTCTTTGAAAGGTTCAACTAATAAATACCGGAAATGCGAATATCTTGCATGACAATCCGAATATTTTTTTTCAAAGAAACTAGATATTTATTTATAAATAATTATTTTACAGATAAATAAACAGTAATATATAAAGTAATAGTTTGTATGTTTTTTTTCAAAAGAAAAATTCAATAAGCAGTATTCCCAAAAGACAAAGCAGAAAATAAACCGCAGTTCCTTTTGCCCCTTCGTAATCGCGGGCGATGCGTTGCCCTGTCATAAACACAATGAGCAAAACAGCCGCACAGACCAATGCCACCCAGCCTGCAAACGGAAAATGATGCCACACCAACTCGATGATGCTTGCCGCCAAAGCCAGTGAAATCACGATTTCGAAGAAAATAATACCTGAAAGTAATAGTTTCATATTACGGCTCAACAACCTGTTTTTGATGTAGTTACTATAATACGTTTCCGAATTTCGGAAGGCTGTAATTTTCTCATAAGCACTATACCCGAAAGTGATAGAAAGGAAAACAAATAGCAATACCAAAGTTGTTGTCATGTCAATAGGATTTTAGTGGCAAACTTACGAACTTCTTTGTGATTTGAAATGGCAAATGTGCAGAAACGGAGTTGTCAATGAGGCGTTACGGTTGCTTAATAAGCTTTTCTTATAGATTTATATAATATTAATATACCCAACCTATTGCAGGTCAAATATAAAATCCTATTTTTGCAAAACTGATTATTGTCAGTCTTTTTGAAGGCAAAAATGCAAAAAGACGGGCTGCTATCACACGGGTGAGCTATTCCCCGTAAGGGAAAAATAAAAAATAATTTGCAGAAAGGAACAATAAAATGATACAGGTATCAGACATAGCCAAATCTAAAATCGTCAGCCTGATGGGTGAGGACGGTTACGATGCTTCGCACGATTTTGTCCGTGTGGGCGTGAAAAGTGGCGGTTGCAGCGGGCTTTCATACGAATTGAAATTCGACAAGACAGCTGCCGATACGGATAAGATATTTGAAAATAATGGCATCCGTATCGCCGTGGATAAAAAAAGCTTCCTCTACCTTGTTGGTACGACGCTCGAATATTCGGGCGGACTCAACGGACGGGGATTTGTGTTCAACAACCCCAACGCCAACCGTACTTGTGGTTGCGGCGAGAGTTTTTCGCTCTAAATCAAACAATCGAAATGTAAGTAAAAAACCTATTATTCACAATGTAATTTTATGGGAAAATATACCGAAGAAGAACTTAAAAAAGAATTAGAAACCAAAGAGTATGAGTATGGCTTCTATACGGACATCGAGTCGGAAACGTTTCCGAAAGGGCTCAATGAGGGTATCGTGAGGGCTATTTCGCAAAAGAAGGAAGAACCCGAATGGATGACCGAGTGGCGGCTCGAAGCCTTCCGTGCATGGCAGGAAATGACCGAACCCGATTGGGCAAACGTAACGTACAAAAAACCTGATTTCCAAGATATTTCGTATTATTCCGCGCCTAAGAAAAAGGATAAATACAACAGTTTGGACGAGGTAGACCCCGAATTGCTCGATACGTTTAAAAAGCTCGGAATTTCATTGGAGGAACAAAAACGGCTTGCCGGCGTGGCGGTGGACATCGTAATGGACTCGGTATCAGTAGCAACGACCTTCAAAAAAACGCTTTCGGAAAAAGGAATTATTTTCTGTTCGATTTCGGAAGCTATCCGCGAGTATCCCGAATTGGTGCGTAAATACATCGGTTCGGTCGTGCCCCAGAAAGACAATTTTTATGCGGCGTTGAACTCTGCCGTATTTTCCGACGGTTCGTTCTGCTATATCCCGAAAGGGGTTCGTTGCCCGATGGAACTTTCTACGTATTTCCGTATCAATCAGGCAGGTACGGGTCAGTTTGAACGCACGTTGGTCATCGCCGACGAGGGCAGTTACGTGTCGTATCTGGAAGGCTGTACCGCTCCGCAACGCGACGAAAACCAGTTGCACGCCGCCGTGGTGGAACTCATCGCTCTTGACAATGCCGAAATTAAATACTCGACCGTACAGAACTGGTTCCCCGGCGACAAAAACGGCAGTGGCGGCGTATTCAACTTCGTTACCAAACGCGGATTGTGCGAAAAAAACGCTAAAATTTCGTGGACGCAGGTGGAAACAGGAAGTGCCGTAACGTGGAAATATCCGTCGTGCGTGTTGAAAGGCGACAACTCGATTGGCGAGTTTTATTCGATTGCCGTTACCAACAATTTCCAGCAGGCGGATACCGGAACGAAAATGATTCACTTGGGAAATAATACCCGCTCAACGATTATTTCCAAAGGGATTTCTGCCGGAAAATCGCAAAACAGTTACCGTGGATTGGTGCAAGTAGGTTCGCGAGCCAAAAATGCCCGTAACTTTTCGCAATGCGACTCGCTCTTAATGGGCAACGAATGCGGGGCTCACACATTCCCGTACATCGAAGCCAAAAACCAAACCGCTCAAATCGAACACGAAGCCACAACTTCCAAAATCGGCGAAGACCAGATTTTTTACTGTAACCAACGTGGCATCGACACCGAAAAAGCCATTGCCCTTATCGTAAACGGATTTTCAAAAGAAGTGCTTAATAAACTGCCAATGGAATTTGCCGTGGAAGCACAAAAATTACTGGAAATCAGCTTGGAAGGGTCGGTTGGATGATTTATAATTTGGAAATTTGGGGATTTGAAAATTTGAAAATGATTTTCTACTCGGTTTTTAATTTGGAAACAATTTTTCAGGTTTTATAGGATGAATTTATATAAATGAAACCGGTTTCTGAAAATATTATTGTTCGGTTGAGTTTTGAGTTCGCTTTGGCAATCATTGATTTTTGTGAAATGTTGGAAGCAAATAAGAAATATGTGATTGCCAATCAATTATTAAAATCAGGAACGTCTATCGGAGCAAACGTTAGAGAAGCACAAAACGCAGAAAGTAAAGCCGATTTTATACATAAATTTAAGATTGCAGCTAAAGAAATAGATGAAACGCATTATTGGTTAGCACTTTGTGATTTTTCAAAGAATTATCCAAGTACATCAGAATTGAGAGAAAAACTAACGCAAATTGCCAATATCGTCAATAAAATAATCATCACATCAAAAACAAAAAAACAAGAGTAAGTAAATCATTTTTAAATCTCCAAATTGTCAAATCAACATAAAAGTACGCAAAATCATTTTCAAATTTCCAAATCCCCAAATTTTCAAATCAACATAAAAGTACGCAAATCATTTTCAAATTTTCAAATCTCCAAATTAAAATGTTAGAAATCAAAAATTTACATGCCTCTGTGGAGGACAGAGAAATACTCAAAGGAATTAATCTTTCCGTAAAAGCGGGCGAAGTCCACGCCATTATGGGACCTAACGGAGCGGGCAAAAGTACGCTGTCGGCCGTGGTAGCAGGCAACGAAACCTACGAAGTCAGTGAGGGCGATATCCTTCTTGATGGCGAAAGCATCCTCGAAGATGCTCCCGAAGAACGTGCCCACAAAGGCGTTTTTATGTCGTTTCAATATCCGGTGGAAATCCCCGGAATTTCGGTAACGAATTTCGTAAAAACGGCGATTAACGAAAGCCGCAAAGCACAAGGCTTGGAAGAAATGCCGGCCGCCGAAATGCTCAAAAAAATCAAAGAAAAAGCGGCGTTGCTCGATATTAATCCTGACTTTTTGTCGCGTTCGCTTAACGAAGGATTTTCGGGCGGAGAGAAAAAACGCAATGAAATTTTCCAAATGGCAATGCTCGAACCCAAAGTTGCCATTCTTGACGAAACCGACTCGGGGCTTGACATCGATGCCCTGCGTATCGTTGCCAACGGCGTGAACAAACTCAAAGGAAAGGACAACGCCGTGGTGGTTATTACCCACTACCAGCGTTTGTTGGAATACATCGTTCCCGATTTCGTACACGTGCTTCACGACGGAAAAATCGTGAAATCGGGCGGTAAAGAACTTGCCCTCGAACTCGAAGAAAAAGGATACGATTGGTTGAAATAATTTTCGTTAAAAATGGATTTAATACATAATATTCTCACTCATATTCAAAGTACGGAAAACCGTTTTCCTGCCGAAATCCGCACGCAGGCAGCGGAAACATTCCGCACGCTGGGCTTCCCGACCAAAAAGCAGGAGGCTTGGAAATATACCTCGCTCGTGGCGTTACTCGACAACGATTTCCGCTTTACGCCGGAGGCTTCCAACTTGGATAAAAAGCAGGCGGAACCGTATTTCTTAACGGAAAACGATACGTTCAAAATGGTATTCGTGAACGGACAATTGGACAGCCAGCTTTCGGATTTTTCTTCGGATATTTTTGATGCCGATACGCTCGAAAATCTGTTTGCAAAACCCGAATATGCAACCATCGTTTCGGACTATTTCAATAAAAATGCCGACAAAAACGATGCTTTCACGGAACTCAATACCGCAACGGCAACACACGGAACGTTCGTCCGCATCAAAAAAAATAAAGTTGTTGAAAAACCGATACAAATCGTTTATTTGACTACAAATCAGTCGTTTCCGTTGTTTGCCAATGTGCGGAATCTTATCATTGCCGAAGAAAACACCGATGCCAAAATCGTGGAAATCCACCGGAGTTTTTCTGAAAACATCGTATTGACTAACAGCGTTACCGAGATTTTCTGTGGGAAAAGTGCCTTTTTGGATTATTACAAATTGCAAAACGACCACGAAAAAGCATCGCTCATCGACAATACGTTTGCTTCTCAAGAAGAGAAAAGCCACGCTTCGGTGCATACGTTTTCCTTCGGCGGAAGCCTGACCCGTAACAATTTGAATTTCTACCAGAAAGGCGAATATCTGGAATCGACCCTCAAAGGCGTTACCATTCTCAAAGACAAACAGCACGTAGACCACTACACGCTGGTGAACCACGCCGAGCCGAATTGCGAAAGCCACCAAGATTACAAATGCATCGTGGACGACCGCAGTACCAACGTGTTCAACGGTAAAATTATGGTGGAAAAAATCGCACAGAAAACCAATGCCTATCAGCAGAACGACAATATTTTGCTTTCGGACAAAGCGAATATCTACACCAAACCGCAACTCGAAATTTTTGCCGACGACGTAAAATGTTCGCACGGTTGTACCATTGGCGAGCTGGATGCCGACGCACTTTTTTACCTGCAAACTCGCGGTATTCCCAAAAAAGAAGGACAGGCACTACTGATGTATGCGTTTGCCAATACCGTCCTTGAAAGTGTAAAAATTTCTGAACTTTCGGAAAAGGTAAACCAACTTATTTCGGAAAAGCTCGGTGTAAACGTTGATTTTTAATCGATAATTTGTCATACTAAAAACAGGCTGCCGGAGAAGGGCAGTCTGTTTTTGAAAGAAAAAAGAAGGGTGTTATTTCTTAGACTCAAGCTATAAACACAAGGAGCCTAAAAAGCTCAATGGGCTATAGAAAGCATCAAAATTACTTTAAGTATTTGTTTGTAAGGATATATATTCATATATTCGATTTTGAGCATAACTAAATTCACATGCTATGTTATTCGCCAGTAACCACGGAACTCCCGTTAAAGAAATTGCAGTAGAAAATCTGAGATGTCCGCTAAGCAATAAAGTGGAGTCTATGACTTTGGTGCTGGAAAAAGCAGAAGTTTATATTTGGCCTCTATTAAAAGTCGTAAAGAAAAACTACGAAGGTCTCTACATCCAAGACGCTACCGGTAGTGTGGTGAAGAGGCAGTATTGGACTGCGGAAATGCATCATTTCTTTAGGGAAGCGGCTACGGGAAATCTACCGGTGGAAAATGCCGGAACTAAATGGACACTTTTCGGGAAAATATGGCTTGCGATTATCATCGGGCTGGTTATGTTTGTTGCCGTAGATATGACCTATGAAAAATTGATAAAGGGGAGTGCGAAAAAGGAGCTGTATGCCGAATTGGGAGCATTTCCGCAGGTAGGAGACCGCTATTACGGAAGTATCAATATACTCGATAGCCAGGGAAGGGTTGTTACCAACGGTTATACTTGGGTGAAAATAATAGAAACAAATGCACAAGACAGTACAGTAGACTTGCAATTGAGTACAGGACAAGCATTGACGACACCTAATCCGAAAGGTGCTGATAGTGAGCATTTTTCAGAGGAGAAATACCATGTGAAATTTAATAATTCGAATAAATATTGGATACATTTCGAGGCGAAAAATTTTAATTTCACGTGTATGGCCAATCAAGATTTAGAGGATGCAAAATTGCCAGTAAAAGAATAAAAATGGGGTATAGGAGGTAGCGGCGGCATACTATCTATATCCGGCGAAAAAAATAGAGACGGTCGGGGTTGTACAACTTCTCCGACCGTCTTTTGTTTTATTTCTTCTAAAAGACTATTTTCCGCGTACCTTTTTTTCCCATTTCCAAGCGGAAGTCATCGCTTCATCGAGGGAAGATTGGGCTTTCCAGCCGAGTACGTTGTTGGCTTTGTCGGTATCGGCGTAAGCGGCTGTAATATCGCCGGCACGCCGCCCTACGATTTGGTAATTGAGTTTTTCGCCTGCTACGCGTTCAAAACTTTGTATCACTTCCAATACACTGCTTCCCGTTCCTGTACCGACGTTGAATACTTCATAGTTTTCAGCATTTTTGGATTGCAGAAGCCGCTGTAATGCTACTACGTGAGCTTTGGCAAGGTCAACCACATGGATGTAATCGCGAATACACGTGCCATCGGGGGTCGGGTAATCATCGCCAAATACAGATAGTTTTTCGCGTAAACCGATGCCTGTTTGTGTGATGAACGGCACCAAGTTTTGTGGCACTCCGATAGGTAATTCGCCAATTTCGGCAGTAGGATGTGCTCCGATTGGATTAAAATAACGGAGTGAAATAGCTTGTAAGTTAGGCGTTACTTTACAAGTATCGGATATGATTTCCTCACCTATTTGTTTGGTATTTCCGTAAGGAGATTCAGCTTTTTTTACGGGTGCATTCTCGGTGATAGGCAATTCATCGGCTTGTCCGTACACGGTACACGACGAGCTGAAGATAAAATGTGCTCTGTCGAGATTGCCCAATTCTTGCAACAAGTAAACCAATGTAGCGAGATTGTTTTCATAGTAAAGCAGTGGTTTTTCTACGCTTTCGCCAACGGCTTTGGAGGCAGCAAAGTGTATCATGCCGGCAATGTCCTGATGGCGTTTGAAGAAATCGGTTACATCGGCTTTGTCGCGTAGGTCAAATTTCTCGAAAATAGGTTTTTTTCCTGTAATATTGGTAATGCGGTCGAGTACATCTGCGGAAGAATTGGAAAGATTGTCAATGATCACAACCTCAAATCCTGAGTTTTGCAATTCGACCACCGTATGCGAACCGATAAATCCGAGTCCGCCGGTTACTACAATTTTTTTCATTGTATGTTATTTGTTTTGGTTATTTATCAAACTAATTAATGGTGTCGTGCAAAGTTACGCATTTTGATTTACAATAAAGGATGTTGATGTGTTAATTTGAAAATTTGAAAATGTTTTGCTTACTCGGTTGCGATTTTCAACATTAAAACATCAGAGCGGCATTTTCAAATT
>JAUNTM010000097.1 GCA_030538675.1 Capnocytophaga sp. | reverse complement strand
AGCCATTAGAAAACATACCGTTTGTCAAGCCTGAAAGGCTGGCTTATTTCAGCCCGACGTTTTACGTTGGGTTAAAAAATTTCAATTATTTGTACACATTCTAAATAAATTCATATATTTGCAACGGTTTATCCGTTTTGGCATTAGAGAATGATTTTTTTCAAAAGAAATAGATATATATTATTATGGTGGATTGCTTCGTGCGGTGTTGTTTCGGCACAAACGTCTGCCAATGAAACGCTTACCGACAGCATCCGTAAGTACGACCTCAAAGAAGTTGTCATCACGGCAACCCGGACGTTACGACAGCTGGCTTCGTTACCGTTACAGGTGCAATTGGTCAAAGAAAAAGAGCTTCGGCGCATCAATTCATCGCGGCTTTCGGACGTGCTTGCCGAACAAACGGGACTTGTTACCGTACCCGGACACACCGGCGGTGAAGGCATACAAATGCAGGGACTTGACGTAGCCTACACGCTCATTCTTGTTGATGAAATGCCGCTTGTCGGGCGTACTATCGGGCAGCTCGATTTGAACCGTATCAGCGTGGGCAACATCCGCCAGATTGAAATCGTCAAAGGAGCATCGTCAAGCCTCTACGGAAGTGAAGCCCTCGGCGGGGTCATCAACATCATCACACAGCAGCCCGATGACGGCTGGAATACATCGGCAAACTATCGCTTTAGTTCGTTTGACACGCATGATGCTTCGGCTACGGTCGGTTACAAAAAGAACAAACTCGCACTTTCCACCTTTTTCAATCGCTATTCGAGCGACGGTTACAATCTCTCGGACACCGATGTGCCTACCGTGAGTCCGTATGCGAATATCACGTTACGCAACAAACTCAGTTACCGCTTCAGCGAACGTACCGACGGAAGTATTTCACTTCGTTATTTCTCTCAAAATCAAGATTATATATTATCCAATACCGCTCAAGGCGAAAGTCAGATACGCGAGTGGAATGCCCATGCCAAGCTCAATAACAAGTACAGCGAGCGGTGGTCAAGTTTTTTTGAACTGTATGCCACACGCTACAAGACCCACGAATATGTTGACGGAAACCTGACGCTAAACCAAGACGAAAATTCCGATTTTAATCAAACGCTCGTCCGCCCTGAAATCAGGGGAATGTATTCGCATAACGAGCAGTCGGATTTCGTATTTGGCGTGGGAGCTAATTTTGATAAGGTGGAAAAAACGATTTTCATATCCGATTCCCGAATGCAATCCTATTATTTGTACGGACAATGGGATGTCCATTTTTTAGAAAAAATAAACATGATAGCAGGATTTCGTTATGATTTTCACAGCGAATATCGGTCGCAATTCAGTCCGAAGCTGGCATTCCGTTATGAAATCAGTCCGAAAACAGCCTTGAAAGCATCGGTCGGTTACGGCTACAAAGCCCCCGATTTCCGCCAGTTGTACAATCATTTTTCAAATTCTGCCGTAGGCTATACCGTTCTGGGTTACAATGCCGTAAGTTCGGTGCTTCAACAGATGCTTGCCAATGGCGAAATTGCCGGCCTTATGGCGAATCCTGCCGACTTTGCCAACAGCGGATTGCTACCCGAAAGTTCGGTAAGTTTTAATTTGGGAATGGATTTCAAACCGATACCCAAACTGAAATTTGGTTTTAATTTATTCAGAAACGACATCAAAAATCTTATCGACACCCAAATTATCGCTACCAAAAATTCGGGACAAAGCGTGTACAGCTATTACAATGCACAAAAAGTTTTTACGCAAGGAATTGAAATAAACGCAACGTATTACGCCACGCCACAATTCGAAATTTCGGGCGGTTATCAACTGTTATACGCTAAGGATAAGGAAGTTGCAGAAAATTTCAAAAAGCGAAACGTCTACGCACGCGATGCCAACGGAACGATTTTCCAACTTTCGAAAAACGATTATTTCGGGCTTATCAACCGCTCTCGGCATTCGGCTAATTTGAAGTTGTATTACAGCATCCCGAAATGGAAAACCAATGCCAACCTGCGTGCCGTATACCGAAGCAAATATGCGTTGGGCGACACGAACAACAATGCCGTCATCGACCGTTACGACCGTTTTGTAAGCGGATACGTATTGTGCCATTTTGCCGTCAATAAGCAGATAGGCGAACATTTTACGGCAGGCATCGGGGCGAACAATCTGTTGGACTATACCGACCCGCAGTACATCAGCAATCTGCCCGGACGGATAGCTTACATCAATCTGAGTATTAATTTTTAAACTATATTTATCATGAAAAAACGTTCACTATTTTGCGGTATTTTCGCAGTATTATTCGCCATGACGTCTTGTTCAAGCGATGATGACGATAACAAAGGGGATTACACATTCACAAGTACCAACCAAGTATCTGTCCAAGATATTCAAGCCTACGAAACGCTTGATGTAACCACTCAGCGTCCTACTTTTGTTGGGTTTACCAAAGTAAAACTGACCGCCACGGAAGCCATTCCTACGGAAGGCGATGATTGGGATATTGCGTTTAATACATGGGATATTTACCTCAATGCCGGGGCAAACGTAACTATTGGCGAAAAAACGCTGACCAAAACAAGCAATAATGTAGCGTATTACATTGCCGATGGAACGCTTGAAAACATTACGGTTGCCGATTTCAGCAAATTTGAAGACAAACAAAAAATCGAATATACCGAATGGGGAACGTATGTGCCTACTACCCGAATTTTATCGCCTATTGCCGGTAAAATCATCGTGTTGCGTACTAATGACGGAAAATACGCCAAAATACAAATCGACAGCTACTACCAAGGAAAAGCCGACCAGACCGACCCCGCCACAGCCGCTTACAAATTAGGTTTCTTTAGTTTTACTTATATTTATAACTAATGGATTTTCAAAGTATTATAGCATATTTATTAGTTGCTGCTGCCATTTTCTTTTTGGCGAAAAAGTTTTTTTTCAAGTCAAAATCAAAAGGTAAATGCGGTACAGATGATTGTAAATGCGGATAAAAAAACACGGCTGTCTTGATTTAGACAGCCGTGTTTCGTTTATAATTAACGTGAGGTTGATGTATTAAGTTGTTCTTACTTTCGTAAAAGCCCTCACCCCAGGGGGGTGTCCGAAAAGGTTATTTTTGAATAAAGTTGGGTTTTTAAATTGCTGAAAACAAGCGTTTTATATTTTAGAAAATCACTAAAATCAGACTTTTCGGACACCCTCAGCCACTCAGATAACATTGGGCTTTTTCTCCCCTCTCCTTTGGAGAGGGGCTGGGGGTGAGGACTAACACGCTGATATACAATATTTTTTATATCAAACTCACGTTAATTGCAAAGGATTGTTTTTCCCTAATCCCTACCACCCCGGATTTTGTACCAAATTGTTATTCAGTACAATATCATCGTTTGAAATAGGATAAAGATATTTCTTGTCGGGGAAAGTACGGGTTTCCTCAATACCCGATACGATATTACCGCTCGTACCGTTCGTGAGTTTGTTCAGTGCAGGGTTAAGGCGGTAATTATACACACCTGCAGGTGGTGTATAGGTTGAATTTTCGGCGGTAAAAACCACATCGAAAACACCGTCATTATTCAAATCCATCGGTGTGTCCAAGCCCGGAACGTAAATGCCTTTCCATTCCATTTCCACCAGAGTTCCTTTTTTCCATCGGAGTAAATCCCGATAACGGAAGCCTTCAAAAACCAATTCAATACCGCGTTCGCGACGCACTTCAAGCAAGTGGGCATCGGATATTTCGGGGAAATAAGTCTGTTGCAGGTACGCATCTGCCGAAGTCGGTTCGGTAGCGGTTACGCCTGCACGAGTCCGCAACGCCCCAATCGTTTCGTTCCACACGGTGGTATTCATTTCGCCGAGTTCGGCTTTCGCTTCGGCGTAATTGAGAAGCACTTCGGCATAGCGGAGTATCGGAATGCTGTTATACGACTCATAATCTGTATCCAATCGTTTTTCCAAAAGTGTAAATTTGGAAATTTGGTAGCCCGTAAAGGTGTATGCCATATTCGGTGGTGCGAGCGAACCATCGCTACGGCGGTAGCCTTCGGTGCGGATAGTAGCGGCAAGGCGTGGGTCGCGGCCTGTTACTTCCTGCACGAACGGCATACCGTCATAATTTGCCGTATCGGTAAAACGAGTTCCGTCGGCATTGAGATAAGTATTGACAAATTGGCGGATAAGTCCCCAGCGATTTCCGGTGGTTGCCGTATTGAAAATCCTCGTAACCGAATGCAGACGGTTCAGGCTGATGTTATACACCGATGCCCAAAGCACTTCATCGGAAACAGGATTTTCCGAAAGAAATAAATTGCTGTAACTTCCTGTGTACAAGCTGTATTGACCGCTGTCCATGACTAATCTGGCAAAAGTTGCCGCTTCCGTAAGCCACGCCGAAGCCGTATTTTGCAACCCTAAATCCGTGTGGTATTTGCGGAACGTTCCTTCAAAAAGACATATCCGCGAAGCCATAGCGTTGGCAGTTTGGCGGGTAATGGTCGTTGCCGAAGCATCTTTTCCGTTGCGGATATTTGCCGAAGCAAATTTTAAATCGGCAAGTACATTGTCCATTACGAGCGTCCGCGGGTCTTGCGGTTTGTACAGTCCGGCATCTTTGTTTGACAGCGGTTGGTCGTACCAAGGCACGTTGCCGTAGCGGACAATTTTGTCAAAGTAAAACGAAGCTCTGAAAAAACGGGCAATCCCCAAATAATGATTTTTGATAGAAGCCTCTACGGGCGAATCCTGCATTTTCACGATAAAATAATTAACATTCCGCAAGTTGTCCCAATTCCAAGCGGCTTCTTCTAACGGCGTGTACGTACCGCTGATGAAGCGTGGCGACTGGTTTTTTGAAGCATAATCGGCATCGTTGTCGGCAGTCGTGATATTTTCTGCCGAAGGTGTCATCTGCTGGTAAAACGAATACACGTACATTTTGATTTCTTCTTCCGACTTAAAATAGCTGTCGGCAAAAACTTTATCTTCCGACTCTACGTCCAAAAAATCGCTGCAAGCCGCGGTAACGAGCAGGCTTAACACCATTATTATATAATTGATATTTTTCATCTTTTGTAAATTTTAAAAATTAGAATGAAAGGTTGATACCCAGCGTGTAGGTTTTCATCAGCGGATATGTATTTCCGTTGCCCGTACCGCTGAATATCGTTCCTGCGGTACTTTCAATTGCCTCAGGGTCAATGTTTTTGTTGTATTTGAACAATCCTGAGAAGGTCAGTAGGTTTTGCCCCGAGAGGTAAACGACCGTTTTGGTCATTCCGAGTTTGTCAAGGACGGATTGCGGCAGCGAGTAATCAATCGTAAGGGTTTTCAACCGTAAATACGACGCATCTTGCAGATAGCGGGTTTGCGGTTGAGCCAGCGTACGTGCGGTATTCAGAGCGATGTAGCCCCGCATTCTCGGGAAATATCCGTCGGGATTGGTTTCCGTCCACCGGTTGTTCATCGTTTCGGTAGGCTGGTACGAATACGGACGGCTGTACGGTCCCCAGAACATACTCGCCTGCGTGTCATAATACCAATCACGCTTGCCGATGCCTTGCCAAAAAGCCGAAACGCCAAAACCTTTGTACGAAGCGTTCATATTCACGCCAAATTGGTAACGCGGCATATTGTTACCGATGACTTTGAGGTCGCCCGGATTGTCCGCTGTGCTGTTGCCTTTGTTGATAACGCCATTTCCGTCTAAGTCTTTGAATTTCAAGTCACCCGGCAGGTATTCGTTTCTGTTGGAGGTACTGATAGTGCTTTGGCTGGCGTGGTTTTGGATGTCCGCCATCGACGTAAAAAATCCTTCGGTTTCATAGCCCCAAATCTCGCCGACTTCCGAGCCTTCATAATACGTAACGGCCGTGGTAGAAATGATTTTATTCGGATTGTTGTACTTGGTGATGAACGAGCGGCTGTCCCAGAGCGAAGCCGAAATACCGTAACGCAGCGGACTGCCCGAAATTTCTTTTTGGTCTTTCCACGAAACCGTAAGTTCCCAGCCGTTGGTTTTCATATCGGCATAATTGCCTTGTGGTTGATTTCCGCCGAAAACATTCGGAATGGGCGGTGCGGCGGTAAACATATCCGTAGTGTTTCTACGATAAATGTCAAATTCCAATCCTAAACGGCTGTCAAACAATGACATATCGACCCCGAAATTAACCGTAGCCGATTTTTCCCACGTAAGTCCGTCGGGGATAATGTTCGGATACGAGGTGTAATTTTGATAATTTCCGTTGATAATCACCGTGCTGCGACGCAAAGTGTGCATTTCTTGAAAGAGGTACGGGGCTACGTTTCCGTTACCCAATTCGCCATACGAAGCCCGCAATTTGAGGTTGGAAAGCCACGAGCGTGTTCCTTCCATAAAGTTTTCTTCGGAAATCCGCCAGCCCACCGAAGCCGACGGAAAGAAACCGAAACGCTGGTTTTTGGGGAATTTGGATGAACCGTCATACCGACCGTTGATTTCCAAAAGATATTTGCCCAAATAATCGTAGCCGACACGGTAGAAATAGCCGGCAAACGTCCAGTCTTGGTTATTTCCGTTGATGGAAATATTGTCGCCGTTGACCAATGCGAAACTCGGCTGCGTGTCGATAATCAGGTTGTTACGGCTGAAATTGAGCGTTGCCAAAGCGAATGATTCGGCGTTGTAACCACCCAACACTTTAAACGTATGATTCCTTAACAATTTGTTAAATTCCGCCACGATGTTGGTACTCCAATAATCACGTTCAAAATTTTCCTGCGAAAGCGAAGACGTGCCTTGTCGCCCGGCAGTGTTGGGTCCGGTCATATAATCCACAAAAGTAGTAACACGCTTGGTGGTGCGGTTGGTTTTGGCAAAGGTGTAGTCGGCTTTGAAGATGAGTAAATCGTCTAAAAACGGTTTGATAATGACACTCGATGTGTTCCGCAAATAATTCTCGCTCTGCATGGATTTGTTTTTGCCGTCTTTCAGAGCCGCATACCCGATGTACGCCGCCGATGCCGTATACGAACCGTCGGGGTTGTACGGCATTCCCAGCGGTGTGCCATAGCGGAACATTTCGTACCATATATTGCTGTTATTCTGCATCATAGGATAATCATACGTGAAGCGGCTGTACTCGGTATTGTTGCCGATAGAAAACCAGTCCGTTACTTTTATGTTGCCTTTAGCACGCAGATTATAGCGGTTGTATTCGTCGGAATTATGGCGGAAAATTCCGTCTTGGGTATAATACCGGCCCGAAATAAGATAATCCACCCTGTCCGAACCGCCCGAAAAACTGATGGTATTTTCTTGGCTTACCATATACCGCTTTTCGATGAGGTCAAGCCAGTCGGTATTGCCGAAATAGCGGTACAATCCGTCGCTTCCCACAATTGTGGAATTAGTAGCTTGCGTGCTTATCTGGTTGTAATATTCTTGGTTGAAAGGCAGGATGGTGTAGATGTTGCTCGGATATGAAGTGTATTCGTTCCACGAACTGTACGCATCAATGTAGTCGGTTGCCCACTGCTGTCCGTCGGTAACGAACTTGGGGCGGAGGGTGCGGCTGTTAAACGAGAGGTTGGACGAAATGTCTACGCTCATGCGGTCTTTTTTCGGATTTTTGGTCGTGATAAGCACTACCCCGAATGCTGCCCGCGAGCCGTAAATTGCTGACGATGCCGCATCTTTAAGCACCGTTACGCTGGCTACATCGTTCGGGTTGAGTAGGTTGGGGTCGCCTTCCACACCGTCGATGAGTACTAAGGCACTTCCGCCCGTACCGATTGAGGTAACACCCCGAACGTTAAAATCGGCACTTTGTGTTGGGTTGCCGCTGACCATTTTGATGTTGAGATTGGGAAGCATTCCCTGAAGATTTCGGGTAAGCCCGGGAGCGGGACGGTTTTCAAGTTCCTTTTCGGAAATTTGCGAAACGGCTCCTGTGAGGTTTTCTTTCTTCTGCGTACCGTAGCCCACAACAACCACTTCCGAAAGCTGCTGGGTGTCTTCTTTTAATAAAACATTGATAGTTAAATAATTACCTGCTACGGTTTTTTCTTGCGTAGCGAAGCCTATCGAACTGAACACCAATACTTCGCCGTTGGTGGCGGTAATTTCATAATGCCCGTCAAAGTCGGTGGTGGTGCCTCGTGCCGTGCCTTTGACCATTACGGTAGCACCGGGCAGCGGGTCGTTGTTTTCGTCCGTTACCGTTCCTTTGATGCGTTGTTGCTGTACGGCAAGTTCTGCCGTTTCGGTTGTTGACGGAAGTTCCCCGGCATACGGATAGCCTGCCGTTACCGCCCAACCGAGCAGCAGCAAGGCTATTCTTCTTTTAAATAAATAGTTCATTTTATATGTTTTGAAAAGTTTGTGTAATTACTAACAAAATGTTTTTAAGTAGTGCAAACTTATACAAAATGACTTTTTTATGTTTTATCTAAACGTTATATGAGTATTATTTTAGTGTTTCTTTCTATTCAAAACAAAAGCGGTTGCCTTTATCAGACAACCGCTTTCCTATCATGGTTAAATTAAAAAAACGCTACGCTTGAGCTTCAGGTGCCCACGATGAACAAAGCATTCCAGTAGAGGCTTTGTCCGGATGAGCACATCTGCTGGTTTTGAAGCGGGTACATGTACCACAACTTACGGCTTCTTTAGCGGCCATAACCATATCAAAGCTGTCGCAAGTATATTTTGCTTCTACTTTGGTTTGGTGTACGCCACACAAATTGTTTTCTTGCAGGTTTTGGCAGTTTACACAGCCGTTTACTAATCGTATTGCCATAGTTTTTATTTTTTAAGAATTAAATCATTTTTTATTTTGATACTGCAAAGCTACGGCGACATTCTTTTAGAAACAATATAAACAACTGATTTTTAATTATTTATATTTAGATTGATTTTAGGAAAAGCCATTAGGAAATAGCCAATAGCCATTAGGAAATAGCCAAATAGCTATTAGGAAATAGTCAATAGCCCATAGTTTGGGTAATTAACGTAAGTTCTATATAAAAAACATTGTAAACCAACACTTTAATTCCCCTCTCCAAGGGAAAGGGGAGCCACTCGGATAGCATTGAACTTTTTTCTTCCCTCTCCTTTTATGTGAGCAAAAGAAGTGTTAGGGGGTGAGGGTGAGGGCTTCCATGAAAATAAGATGCTAATATCCAACAACTTATCACATCGAATTCACTTTAATTAAAATTTCTAATGAATAAGAGTAAGTCCTCTAATGGCT
>JAUNTM010000096.1 GCA_030538675.1 Capnocytophaga sp. | reverse complement strand
AGCGTTAACACGTTGGGCTGAATTAAACAAAAACCACGACGTTGGCACGTTGAACCGAATTAAACCAAAACCACAACGTCAACACCCTCCCAGCGTTAACACGTTGGGCTGAATTAAACAAAAACCACGACGTTGGCACGTTGAACTGAATTAAACCAAAACCCCAACGTCAACACCTCCCAACGTTAGCACGTTGGGCTGAATTAAACAAAAACCACGACGTTGGCACGTTGAACTGAATTAAACCAAAACCCCAACGTCAACACCTCCCAACGTTAGCACGTTGGGCTGAATTAAGCCAGCCTTTCAGGCTTGGAAAAAACCATCAAAAACACATACAGCGATTTTACGCTTTCAACTCTCAACTCTCAACTTTCAACTCTTAAACTAAACCTGCACGCCGAACATATATCCTACGGCGGCAGTAATTCCCAATGCAATCGTTCCCCATATCACGATGCGGACAATGGCGTTGGACATTTTCGCACCGCCCGTTCTGGCAGATACCGCACCGAGTACCACCAAAGCAACAATGGTAGAACCGTAGAGAGCGTATTCCATATATTTTACGGGTGTGAGCAAGGCAACAAGCAACGGAATGACTGCCCCTGCCGTAAAAGAAGCCCCCGAAGCCAATGCCGCCTGTATGGGATTTGCCTGCGATATTTCGGTGATGCCGAGTTCGTCCCGCACGTGGGCACCAAGTGCATCGTGTTCGTGAAGCTCTTTGGCGACGATTTGTGCCGTTTCTTTGCTCAAACCTCGTCTTTCATAGATTTGGGCGAGCAAATCCAGTTCTTCGTCGGGCATTTCTTCCAATTCTTGGGCTTCCCGCTTGATGTCCGCCTGCTCGATATCCGTTTGCGAACTGACCGAAACGTACTCGCCTGCCGCCATCGAGAGTGCTCCCGAGACCAACCCTGCCACGGTAGCGAGCATCACCGGCTCACGCGTGGCACTTGCCGCCGCCACCCCGATAGCGAGGCTGGATACCGATATAATGCCGTCATTCGCTCCTAAAACCGCCGCCCGAAGCCAGTTGCTGCGGTGCACGTAGTGGTTGTCGATATAATTGTCAATCGTAACGGGTTTGAGTTTTTTAGCCATAACAGAGTGGATTTTTTATATCGCAAAGGTATGAAAAAAACAATCGCAGTATTGTTTTTGAACGAAGGTTTTACGAATAAAAACGTCATTATAGAACATTTCTCCGCAAATAATTTCCTAATTCCTGCTTTATATAATGGTGGCAATCTTGAAAATCAAGGTTGGTACATTTCCAAATAATTTCTTAAAAATTGACAGATATTTTCGTATTTCGAACCGACAAGACCTCTTTTTCGGATAATACAGAAATCCTTGTCCAAAACTTCGGCAGCCGCTTTCCCGATAAGCGTATCGTAAAGTAAGTTTCCGATTACTTTTGCAGCTGTTTCTTTGTATAAATGCTTCTCTATAAAAGTATTAACAGGGAATTATTTCTTTGGTGCTTCGGAAGAAATACCGTTTTTTGCTTCATACCAAACACAGATTTTATTCGGATTTTTTGTTTCGCCAAATGCTGGAAGTTCTTCGTTTTCCATTTCGGAAAGCCTCCGAATGTCGGCAATAATGGCATTGGCAACATCCTCGGAAATACCGGTTTTTTTTAACTTTTCAGACAATACCGCCATTGATTTGTCAAAAAAACCGTAATACGAATACGCCTGAAAATCACTGCGTACCGCTCTCAATCTCGCTTCCAAAAGCCCTGCTGTCCAGCCTTTGTTTCCTATGCTGATGGACGGGCAGTCATCGGCTTCTTGTGCCGGCAAAACAGAATGGAAAAACAATACTACGGCAAATAGGATAATTTTATTTTTCATAACGAAGTTTTTCTAATTCGTATTCAGATAAGTATTTTTTAAGAAAAGATAAAAAATGTTTGCATTTTTTACGGATAATCCCTTTTTCTTGATAGGTTTGAAAATTATCGCGTAAAAAATCCAAGACATCAGTACCGTTTATGCTATCATAATTTAAATCCGCAATGACGGTCTGTGCTTTTTCTTCGTCCAAATATTTTTCGATAATACCGTTTAATACAAACATATTTCGAGAAGAATTTATTTTTGAAGAAGATACATCCATTTTATATCCGATTTTTAGAACATTATCTTTTATTTCGTTAGGGCGTTGCCATTCGTTGCCCGGTACTTGCGGGAGTCGGCGTATATCGGCAATAATGGCGTTTACCGTAACGTTGTCTATGCCGTAGTGGTCTAATTTTCGGGATAAAACATCTAACGATTTGTCGAACAAACCGAGAAAAGAATAAACTCGGTAATCATTGGCGGCTGCTTCTAACCGGGTGTTGAGGAATTGAGGATTGTAAATGTCATTAGAAATTTCTGTATATTCCTGCGGACACGCTGTCTGTGCTGACAACAAATAACTGATAGACAAGCATATACCGAATGAAATAGCCATTTTCATAACTCTTATTTTGTAAATGAATAGTTACATTTCTATTAGCGAAATGCTTTACAAAGAAACGCAAATAATACCTAAAAAAACGCAATCCTTCATCAAATTATTGTTATTTTTTCCTTAATATCCATACCGTTCTTTCCACAGATTTTTCAGGTAACTTCGCAGGGCGTTTTCGCGTTGGTTGTCGCCCGGTTCGTAGAATGTCGTACCTTGCAGTTCGTCGGGCAGATAGTCTTGAAAGGCAAAATTCTGCGGATAATCGTGGGCGTAGCGGTATTCTTTTCCGTAGCCCAATTCCTTCATCAATTTCGTTGGAGCATTACGCAGATGAATTGGAACGGAAAGGTCGCCCGTCTGTTTTACGGCTTGCTGAGCCTTGCCGATTGCCAGATACGAAGCATTACTTTTAGGCGACGATGCCAGATATACCGCACACTGGCTCAATATGATACGGGCTTCGGGATAGCCGATGGCCGTTACCGCTTGGAAGGCGTTGTTCGCCATAATCAAGGCAGTCGGGTTGGCATTGCCGATGTCTTCCGAAGCCGAAATCAGCATCCGCCGGGCGATAAATTTCACATCTTCGCCACCTTCAATCATCCGTGCGAGCCAATACACCGCACCGTTGGGGTCGCTACCGCGAATGGATTTGATGAACGCCGAAATAATATCATAATGCTGTTCGCCCGTTTTGTCGTACAAAACCGTATTTTTCTGCACGATTTGCATTACTTTTTCGTTCGTGATTTCAATATCATCGCCCGATGAAGCATTCACGATAAGTTCAAACGTGTTGAGCAATTTTCGTCCGTCGCCCCCCGAAAGCCGCATCAAGGCTTCGGTTTCCGTCAAGCGGATATTTTTCGTCTTCAGCAAATTATCTTTTTCGATAGCCAGTTGCAATAATTTTTCAAGGTCTTTCCGCTCAAAAGCATTCAGAACATAAACCTGACACCTTGAAAGCAACGCAGGAATAACCTCAAAACTCGGGTTTTCGGTCGTCGCCCCGATGAGCGTAATCCAGCCTTTTTCCACCGCCCCGAGCAGCGAATCCTGTTGCGTTTTGTTAAAACGGTGGATTTCATCAATGAAAACAATCGGGTTTCGGGCGGTAAAAAGTCCGTTATCCTTCTTCGCCGCCTCAATAACTTCCCGCACGTCTTTAATCCCCGAACTGATAGCACTAAGCGTATGAAACGTCCGTTTGCTTTGGTGGGCGATGATGTTGGCGAGCGTGGTTTTGCCGGTGCCGGGCGGCCCCCACAAGATGAGTGACGGCAACAAACCGCTTTCAATCTGCCGTCGCAGCGAGCCGTTTTCGCCGACCAAATGTTCCTGCCCCACATAACCAGCCAGCGAGGTGGGACGCATACGTTCTGCAAGAGGTGTGTTCATCGGGTAAAAATACGATTTTTTTCGATGCCAAATGTACAAAAAACGAACGATACTATTCATCGGTTCGCCTCATTTTCAAATCATCACATTTCCAAATTTTCTCGTTTTTTTTCATTTGGGCGTGCCCCCAAAAAAAGTTTCGTTATCGCTTCCACAGTAGTTTTTCATCAGCTTAGTCATTTTCAAATTTCCAAATTTTCAAATTTCCTCATTTTTTTTGGGTCGGGCTTTCCGCTGCAATACACTCGCGGAAACGCTTTTTTTGCACGCCCTGCGTTGGCTTCCGCTGGTCGCCCCCGCAGTGGCGGCAAAAAATAGCGTTCCGCTTCGCTTAATTTCCGCTGCAATCCCTCACGCAACCTGACCGCAAATTCGCAAACCAACAGAAAAAAATAAAAATTACTGCCGTTTATTGATTTCCAAGCCTCTATTTTTCAACATTCTAACTTTTTGAAGAAAAAAGTTTTCATAAGAAAAAACAACATCAAACAACTGGTTGACAACCGTTGGTATTTTTCGGATGTTTGCCCTAATTTTCATTTCAAATACATTGCCTTATTCACAAAAAAGACTATTTTTGCACAAAAATAAAACACTTATGTCATTCGATTTTAGTAATTTTGATATTGAAGAAATTGCCAAAGCTACCACGGCTTTATTTGTCGTTATCGACATCATCGGTAGCGTTCCTGTCATCTTGAAGCTTAGAGAGAAAGTAGGGCACATCCAGTCTGAAAAAGCAACCATTGTCGCGGGAATATTACTCATTGCGTTTCTATTTTTAGGATATGACATTCTCAGATTTATTGGCGTAACCGTAGAATCATTTGCCGTGGCGGGTGCCTTTATTTTGTTCTTTTTGGCGTTGGAAATGATTCTCGGCATATCACTCTACAAAGACGAAGAAGCCGAGTCAGCCTCCATCGTACCGATAGCCTTTCCACTAATTGCGGGGGCTGGCTCACTTACTACATTACTGTCTATCAGGTCATTATACCATGTAGAAAATGTAGTTATAGCTATATTGCTCAACATTATTTTTGTATACATCGTCCTGAAAAATACGGGCGGTATTGCACGGATTCTTGGCAAGCAAGGCATCGGTTTGCTTAAAAAAATATTTGGTGTCATCCTACTGGCGATTGCCGTCAAACTTTTTGGCGAAAACGTAATGGGTTTGTTCACCAAAAAAGATACCGATGAAGCTCCCGCCCAAACCGAAATGAGCATTAAAGACAACCAAAACGGAAAATATTTCTTTTGGACATCATAATACGATAAAATACTGATAATTAAACATTTAAAATGAAAACACTCTATATTATTTTAGCCGTTGCAGCGTTGGGACTTATTGTTTTCAACGCCACCATTCTTGATTTTTCCAATCTTTTTGAAGGCGACAGCCTGATTGCTTTGATTTCCATATTTGCCTCACTCTGCGCTTTTATGTTATTAGCTATCTTATTCGTTTCCAGAAAGATAAAAGAAAAAATTGGCGATTAGATAATTTGGTAATTTTCCTTCGGCAGTCGCAAGCTCGTGTGAAGATTTGAAAATATTTGATTAGCCTTCCATACTTTTTAAAAATGATGCTGAACCTTAATCGCTATTGGTTATTCACTAATCCCTAAAACCTAATCCCCTAATCTCTACTCAATGCAACACCTTATCAATAATAAAGAAAATAATTTTTTCCTGCTTGCGGGTCCTTGCGCTATCGAAAGCGAAGAAATGGCGATGCGAATTGCCGAAAAAGTCGTAGGAATTACCGAAAAATTAGGCATTCCGTATGTTTTCAAAGGCAGTTTCAAAAAGGCAAACCGCAGCCGCATCGACTCATTTACAGGTATTGGCGACGAAAAAGCCTTGAAAATCCTGACCAAAGTAGGCAAAACTTTTGGCGTTCCCACAGTAACCGACATACACGAAGTGAGCGATGCTGCAATGGCTGCCGAATATGTTGATGTATTGCAAATTCCTGCTTTTTTAGTACGCCAAACCGATTTAGTCGTGGCAGCAGCCAACACGGGCAAAATCGTAAACCTTAAGAAAGGGCAATTTATGAGTCCCGAAAGCATGCGGCACGCCGTACAAAAAGTCATCGACAGCGGAAACAGCAACTCACTCATTACCGACCGAGGAACCATGTTCGGCTATCAAGATATGATTGTCGATTTTCGCGGAATTCCCACTATGCGTGCGTATGCGCCTGTGGTTATGGACGTTACGCATTCGTTGCAGCAACCTAACCAAACGAATGGCGTAACTGGCGGCCGCCCTGATATGATTGAAACGATCGCCCGTGCAGCCATCGTAAATCACGCCGACGGGCTTTTCATAGAAACGCATCCCGACCCTGCCAACGCCAAAAGCGATGGTGCGAATATGTTGCATCTCGACCTGCTCGAAGGCTTACTTACCCGCCTAGTCGCCATCAGAAAAACCGTCAACGAATTTGCAAAATAACATCTTTGTAAAATGTAAAAATTGCTTTTACATACACAAATAAATTTTCAAATTCCCCCTCAATTAACTATCTTTGCCGATTGAAATTTTTCACAAAAAACAATTGATGCAATACAAAGAAGCCCTTTCTAACCCTATTTTTTCATTAATCAGCACGGTATCAGGCAGCCTTTCGTTAGAAAGCTATGTCATCGGCGGCTTCGTCCGTGACTATCTGTTACAAAGGAAGTTACCTAAGGATATCGATATCGTTTCTATAGGGAGCGGCATCAATTTGGCAGAAAAGGTAGCGGAAGCATTGCCGGGAAAACCGCAAGTATCGGTATTTAAAAATTTCGGTACGGCGATGATAAAAACCAAAGGGATTGACCTTGAATTTGTCGGTGCGAGAAAGGAAAGCTATGAATCAAACTCCCGCAAACCTTACGTGGAAAGCGGTACGCTGCAAGACGACCAAAACCGTCGTGATTTTACCATTAATGCAATGGCTTTTTCGCTTTCCAAAGAAAATTTCGGACAGCTTATTGACCCTTTCGGGGGAATTTCCGACCTCAAAAATAAAATCATCCGCACACCGCTTGACCCCGACATCACGTACAGCGACGATCCCTTGCGGATGATGCGTGCTATTCGTTTCGCGTCGCAATTAGGATTTGAAATCGAAGCAAATTCATTGGAAGCTATCTGGCGGAATAAAGACCGCCTGAAAATCATTTCCAACGAACGCATTACGGACGAACTTAACAAAATTTTAGCTTCCGAAAAACCCTCTGTCGGACTAAAGCTTCTGTACGATACGCAGCTTTTACACTATATCCTGCCCGAACTCATCGCATTGCAAGGCGTGGAAGAGCAGGAAGGGCAACGCCACAAAGACAACTTTTGGCATACGCTTGAAGTGGTCGACAACATCTCACAAAATACTGATAATCTGTGGCTTCGGTGGGCGGCATTGCTACACGACATCGGGAAAGCCCCGACCAAACGTTTCGATAAAAAAAACGGGTGGACATTTCACGGGCATGAATTTGTCGGTAGTAAAATGGTATTTCACATTTTCAAACGACTGCGGATGCCACTCAACGAAAAGATGAAATACGTGCAGAAAATGGTGCGCATGAGTTCGCGCCCTATTATCATTGCCGATGAAGTGGTTACGGATTCGGCGGTGCGACGGCTTGTGTTTGATGCCGGCGAAGATTTTGAGGATTTGATGACGCTTTGCGAAGCCGACATTACGACCAAAAATCCGAAGAAATTCAACAAATATCATCAAAATTTCCAGATTGTCCGCCAAAAAGTGGTGGAAGTGGAAGAAAAAGACCACGTACGGAATTTCCAACCGCCTGTTTCGGGGGAGGAAATTATGACGACTTTCGGGCTGAAACCTTCACGGGAAATCGGTATCATTAAAGAAGCTATCAAAGAAGCTATTCTTGAAGGGAAAATTGCCAACGACTACCAAGAAGCCTACGATTTTATGCTCAAAAAAGGAAAAGAATTGGGGTTGGAAATTTGAAAATTTGGAAATGAGACAATTTGAAAATACATACTCCTATAAGTAACATTAACGATACAACGGCAACACCTAAAACAACACGTAACCATTTGAAAATCTTGATGATACACACCACAAAAGCGTTGTGTTGCCCATGTAGCCTTCCACAAGATTGAGTACTCCGCCTGAGCCGATGAAAAAATCATCAATCCAGCCGACAACGGGAATCTCAGGGATAATATCCACAGGGTTAATCATATAGATGATGGCTAATCCTGCGATAATCCATTATTTAATTATACTTTTTTCTTCGGTTTCGGTAGTTGGTCATTGACTGTCCATGTTACATAAAATTAAATTTAAAAAACTGCTTTTGAAACATCTATTATCGTTTCTTGTGGCAAAACTAATCCCAGTAACTGCCAAAAAGCGGCGGTTAAAAAAATATTTTTATTTTTTTTCTGTTAAAATAAAAAATTAGGGAAAACCCTCTCTCCATCTGTGTCTGTCAAAAATACCTTTGCATCATAATTTTAAATAACATAAAATGAGCAAAATGAAGCAATTTATGCTGCTGGGGGCAATTATCATAGCTTTCGGCAGTATGCAGGCACAAACTAAAGCGGGTATCCATTTTGGGTACGGAACAGAAATCAAAAAAGCGGGACTGGGAGTCAATGCAGAATTCGGAATTACCGATAAAATAGCGATTGCCCCCGATTTTACCTATTACCTTACGGAAAAGACAACCTATGTAAAGGTAAGCATGTGGGAAATTAACGCTAACGGGCATTATTATTTCTTAGATAAAGACGCTTTCAAAGTATTCGGTTTGGGTGGCGTGAATTATGCACAGTCGAGTGTGAAATTTGACCATCCGCTCGGCGGAATGCTTGGGGTAAGTGGCACTTCAGCAAGTGAGGGCAAAATCGGGCTTAACCTCGGAGGAGGAGCTACGTATGACTTATCGGAGTCAATTCAGGCTTTTTCAACCCTTAAATACAGTTTGGGAAGCACTGACCAATTGGTATTGTATGCAGGAGCAAGGTATATTTTCTAATTTTTCATAAAACAATCAAAGCTACCTTTTGATAAATAGCGGTAGCTAAAACCAAGTTTAACCTCAAATAATCAATTATCATGAAGAAACTTTTATTTTCATTGGCAGCGATGGCGATAGTTATCGTCGGCTGCAGCAAAGACGGCTCACAAGGAGAAAAAGGGGAGCAAGGAACTCAAGGAGTGCAAGGTGTACAAGGTATTCCCGGCAAAGACGGTGCGGTTATCTATTCGGGCGACGGTGCTCCCAACACAACTTTAGGGGCTGAAGGCGATATGTATTTGGACAAAACAAGCAGCAATCTCTATGGACCTAAAGCAAGTACAGGCTGGGGTACTCCTCTCGGTTTGCAAGGAGCAACTGGAGCAACCGGAGCAACCG
>JAUNTM010000095.1 GCA_030538675.1 Capnocytophaga sp. | reverse complement strand
CGGATAGCATTGAGCTTTTTCTCCCCTCTCCTTTGGAGAGGGGTTGGGGGTGAGGTTCATTTTAAACCTCTATTTTAAAAATGCAATATTACTATGAACGTTCGTAATATGCAAATGCTTGATGAATAAGTTTATTATCAATTTTCTGGTCGAAAACAGGAACGCCGATTTCTGAAAGCAATAAGAAATTGATATTTCCGTGCGAATTTTTCTTGTCGAATTTTAATAATCCGATAATTCGCTCAATATCAGATGGTTCAAAAATAACTTTCGGGAAATATTCGCTTAACACCTTTTTAATATCATCGGTTTGTTCTTTCGGGAAATTGCAAATTTCAGATGACAAATATGCCGCCAGCACCATTCCCACCGCAATCGCTTCGCCGTGCAAAAGCGGTTTTTTAGTAGGATTGTCGAGCAAATACGACTCGATGGCGTGTCCCAGCGTATGCCCGAAATTGAGGGCTTTTCGCAATCCTTTTTCGGTCGGGTCTTGACGGACAACATTGTTTTTGATGACCACCGAATCATAAATAAGTTGGTCGAGCTTATCAAGCCCTAATTCGTTTAACTTCTTCATTTGCAACCAATAAGGAAGCGATTGTATCAGTCCGTGTTTGAACATTTCCGCCATTCCGCTACGCAATTGTTCGGGGGGAAGTGTCGCCAGAAAACGGCTGTCGATAAGCACGCCCTGCGGATTGTTGATAACGCCGACCTGGTTTTTGAGCGTTCCTAAATCCACGCCGGTTTTGCCGCCTACCGAAGCATCGACCATCGCCAAAAGCGTCGTAGGAACGTTCACGAAATCAATCCCCCGCATATAGGTCGAAGCCACAAAACCGCCCAAATCGGTAACTACGCCGCCACCTACGTTGATTATCACGCTTTTGCGGTCAGCCCCGAGTTCGGAAAGTGCCAGCCATACCTGCGAGCAGGTTTCGATGTTTTTGTGGATTTCGCCGGCTTCTATCTCAATGATTTCCAATGAATTATCAGTTGTAATTTCCGAAAGGAAAAGCGACAAACAATGCTCGTTTGTATTGGTATCCACCAAAATAAAAATTTTGGAATAATTCTTTTCGTCCAACAAATTATTGAGAAACGAAAATCCTATTTCATTGAAATGAACGGAATAACTGCCTGCGTGAATGCTTTCCAAAGTCATCGGTTTTATAATGTAATTATTTTATAATCAATATTTTATGACGGATAAAAACAGGATTTCAGTATTGAAATCCGCCAAAGGGCAAAAATAATTAGAAAAAATTAAAAATCGAATAAAAAAGTGCTGTATATTTGCGAAACTTTTCAAAAGCAAACGAAAGTGTTTTTTTTTGGAGAATTTTGTCGGATTTTGCGGGTAACAGATGATTATTTTGACGGTAAAAAACTGTATCTTTGCGAAAAATAAAACAAGAACGTTATGAATGTAATACCACTAAAAAGGAATTTAAGTTTTCAGGAATATCAGTTGGCAGTTAAAGTTCTTGAAGATTTAGGCGTTGAAATTGGCGAACCGGGAGAGGCTGATTTTTTTTACGATTTATCAAAAGAAGAACTTCAAATTCTTAAAATTTCAGATGAAGAGATAAAAGCAGGAAAAGTAGTTTCTGAAGAAGAAGTTAATGAAAGAATAAAAGCTATATATGAAAATAAAATGGACTGAAAAGGCTCTTTCAGAATATCTTCAAACAATTGATTATTGGAATAATAGGAATAAATCAAACGAATATTCTCACAAAATAGAAAAAGCTGTAAATGAAGAACTTATAGAAATTAATAAAGACCCTTTATTTTTATCTAAATATAGCGAAAAGTTAAAAATGTTTAGAAAAATATTTTTCAAAGGCAAATTTTCATTGTTCTATAAAGTTGATTTTCAAGAAAGTGTAATTTATATAACATTTTTCCGAAGTAACAAACAAAAACCAATATATATCACTAAGCAATTAATTCAAAAAAATAATAAATGATCCCGGATTTTAACGATACCAAAACGGCCTTTTCGCTCAAAAACAATTTCGAACTCGGACGTGCATACTGGCTTTTCCGCTTTATGGGCAACAATACCTTAATTAGTATGGGAACGGCATTGACCAATTTTTCACTCAAAATGCGTCTGCCTGTGCAGTGGCTCATCAAACAGACGGTTTTTAATCAGTTTTGTGGCGGAATTTCCGAAAATGATTGCAAAGAAGTCATTAAAAAAATGCACGAAAAAGGCGTGAGTTCGGTACTCGATTATTCGGTGGAAGGCAAGGAGGAAGAAGCATCGTTTGACGATACGCTTGCCAAAACGCTCGATACGATTCGTTTTTCAGTTGAAAATCAAGCTGTTCCATTTGCCGTATTCAAACCGACGGGATTTGGGAAATTTGCTATCTTCCAAAAAATAACCGAAGGCGGTACGCTCACGGCGGACGAGCAGCAGGCGTGGGAACGCATCGTACAGCGCTTTGATACGGCGTGTGCCACCGCAGCAAAAGCTGGTATTCCGATTATGATTGATGCCGAAGAAAGCTGGATGCAGACCGCCGCTGACCATCTCACCGAACAAATGATGAAAAAATACAATAAAGATAAAGCATTGGTATACAATACGTTACAGATGTACCGACACGACCGTTTGGAATACCTAAAAGGCTTGTACGCGCGTGCCGAAGCCGAAAATTTTCACATCGGGCTGAAAATCGTTCGTGGGGCGTATATGGAAAAAGAAAATGAGCGTGCCAAAGCCAACGGTTATCCGTCGCCCATCTGCCCGAACAAGCAAGCGACTGATGAGAATTACAATGCTGCTATTACATTTATTATCAATCATATAGAACGGATTTCGCTTTTTGCGGGAACGCATAACGAAACCAGTTCGGCATTGGTTTTGGAGTTGATGGACGAGAAGAAAATCGGGCGTAACGACCGCCGTATTTGGCTCGGACAACTCTACGGAATGAGCGACCACATCAGTTTTAATGTCGGGAAATTGGGCTACAATACGGCTAAATATCTGCCCTTTGGTCCCGTCCGTGAGGTCATGCCGTATCTTATCCGCCGTGCCGAAGAAAATACTTCGGTTGCCGGGCAAATGGGACGCGAATTACAATTGCTCAAAAAAGAATACGAACGGCGAAAACAACGCTAAACGTTTACGTTAGATTTTGTTAACAACGGAATATTCTAAACGCAAACAATACCACGCCGCGATATTTTTTTGCTATTGTTATCAAGCAAAACTTTATTATATTTGCCGAAACTAAAACTTTTTTGATGCAACAACGTACATTTTTTGATTATTTTGTCATAACTATCAAAGGCATCGCTATGGGAGCTGCCGATGTAGTTCCGGGTGTTTCAGGTGGGACAATCGCTTTTATTGCAGGAATTTACGAAGAGCTTTTAGCTTCAATCAACAAAATAAATTTCCATTCATTGAGTATTTTACGGAAAGAAGGAGTTGGTTCTTTTTGGAAGGAAATCAATGGTAATTTCTTCGTAGCACTTTTGGGAGGTGTTGGGCTGAGTATTTTTTCATTAGCCAAAGGAATCACATGGCTTTTGGAGCATCATCCTATATTGGTGTGGTCGTTTTTCTTTGGATTGATAGTGGCGAGCGTAGTTTTTTTAGCAAAAGATGTACAGCGATGGAACCTTGCGACTGTGTTTATGTTTGTTATAGGAGCATTCGTAGCGTATTTTATCACGACTTTACCGCCGTTTCAAAACTCACAAAGTCTTTGGTTTTTGTTTTTTTCGGGAGCATTGGCGATTTGCGCAATGATATTACCGGGCATTTCGGGAGCGTTTATTTTGGTATTACTCGGAGCGTACAACACCATATTAGAAGCTATCGGGAGTTTTGATATAAAAATTATTGCGGTGGTCGGATTGGGAGCGGTCATTGGGTTGCTTAGTTTTTCACGGATGCTGAAATGGATGTTTGAACACTATAAAGATATAACGATAGCCTTGCTCACTGGGTTTGTGTTGGGTTCGCTCAACAAAATCTGGCCTTGGAAACGGATAGTTTCAACCTATTTGGATTCAAAAGGGAACGAAAAGCCATTCCTCGAAACGAATGTACTGCCTACAGTATACGACGGAAATCCGCAACTTTGGCAGGCTATTTTGCTGATGCTGGCTGGTTTTTTGGTTGTATTTTTATTAGAAAAAGTAGCTGTTTCGATTAAAAAATAAATAGACTCGTAAATAATTTTTAGATTTAAAATACGATTAACATTACAAAAAATTACTAAACGCCAAAAATAAAATAATGGAAACCACAAGAACGTTAGGCGATAAAGTACTATTGGTCATCAAAGGACTTGCGATGGGAACGGCAAATAAAGTGCCGGGCGTGTCAGGAGGGATTGTGGCTTTTGTAGCAGGTTTTTATGAAGAATTTATATATTCACTACAGAAAATTAACGGTAAAGCGTTCAAATTACTATTCAACGGACGCTTTAAAAGTTTCGCACGCTATACTAATTTTCGCTTTTTAGGATTGTTAATTTTAGGAATGCTTATTAGTTATTTCAGCGTATCGAAGTTACTCGATTACTTTATGGAACGCTGGGAGACCTACGTTTGGGCAGCATTTTTTGGAATGATAGTAGGGTCTATTTACTATATTTCCAAAGATTTTAGCCAGTGGAATCGGAAAACGCTTATTGCTTTGATTATCGGAGCAGCGGTAGGTATTTCGATAAGTTTTTTAAGCCCCGCCAAAGAGAACGGCAACCTGATATTTGTGTTTTTCTGCGGTATGATAAGTATTTCGGGCATGACGTTACCGGGGCTTTCTGGGTCGTTTATATTGATGCTTATCGGGAATTATGTATTGCTTTTGGTCGATTCGGTCAATGCGCTGTATGATACGATGGCAGAGCTATTGATGGGAGATTTTAGTTTTGTAGACAATCCCGCACGAATACGTTTGTTGCAAATTTTGATAGTTTTTACGCTTGGTTCTGCAACAGGTTTAGTTACACTTTCCCATTTACTTTCCTATATTTTAAAACATTTTAAGAATATAACTACGGCAGTTATCATCGGATTTATTACGGGGTCACTTGGTGTGGTATGGCCTTGGAAACGTCCTTTGTACGCTACTGATGAGATGGGAAATATAATCAAAAATTCGGCAGGCAATGGAATTGTTGCTAATTTTGAACGATATATGCCCGATTGGAGTTTGTTAACTACTTGGATAGCCGTAATTTATATAATTATTGGAATACTAATCGTTTTAGCCCTTGAATGGTATGGACAATATCGAAGCAAAAAAATACTTCGCACTGGTAGGTAGAAATATTTCGTATTCGTTTTCACGAAAATATTTTTCGGAAAAATTTGAAAAAGAGCATATTACAAATACCGAATACATTAATTTTGATATTGCTTCCATAGAAGAATTAATTCCATTAGTTTCTCAATATCAAAGACTTGCAGGAATGAACGTTACCATTCCTTACAAAGAAGAAATCATCCCTTTTTTGTCAGAATTAGACGAAACAGCTCAAGAAATCGGAGCGGTTAATACAATAAAAATTTTAGAAGGAAATAAGCTAAAAGGGTATAATACAGATTATTACGGATTTTCAAAATCCTTAGAGCCTTATTTGCAATCACATCACAACAAAGCGTTGATACTCGGTACGGGCGGTGCTTCCAAAGCGGTGGCGTATGCGCTGAAAAATCTCGGGATTGAGTACCGGTTTGTATCGCGGAATCCGCAGTTGGGGCAGTTGTCTTACACAGCTCTGTCGGCTTCGATAATGGAACATTATACGCTGCTCATCAACACTACGCCTGTAGGAACGTATCCGAATGTAGCTGATTGTCCTTCAATACCTTACGAATATATTTCAGAAAAACATTTGCTCTACGACTTGATATATAATCCTGAAAAAACGACTTTTTTGAAAAACGGCGAAACTCGTAAAGCTACAATTGCCAACGGCTATCCTATGCTGGTATTGCAAGCGGAAAAAGCTTGGGAAATATGGGGCGAATAAGTCTATTCTTTACATAAAATCAAAATAAATGACAAATATAATCGCATATTCTCTCTCGGAAATAGATGCTGTTGCTGAAAAAATACTTCCACTCTTAAAACACAAAGTCGTGATTTTCAACGGAACGATGGGAATGGGCAAAACAACTCTCATTAAGGCATTGGTCAAAGCGTTGGGGATTACCGATGCTACCACAAGCCCGACATTCGGGTTGGTTAATCCGTATGAAAATGAACGTGTGAGAATATTTCATTTTGATTTGTACCGTATTGATAATGAAGAAGAAGCGTTGGATATTGGACTTGACGAATATTTGTATTCGGGTGATTGGTGTTTTATAGAATGGGCTGACAAAGTTACTTCATTTTTGCCTGAAGAAAAGGTTTTTATTCATTTCCGCTGGCTCGATGATGGTAAAAGAGAAATCGAGATAAGTTACTGATAATGAACTGAAGATTGTATTGAAAGTGTATTTTATAGAAATATTAACATTGAGTCGTTAAACCTAATTCTTTTTTGAACGTCTTAGTAAAGTGTTCGTATGTTTTTTGCGGTCGGGCTACGCAGATTGCTTATGAGTGAGGAATTCCCCGTAAGGGAAAAAATGATTTTAAAAATAAATATAGAAAACGTAATTATACTAATGAAAAAACTACTGGTACTATTGGGCTTTATAGCCGTTCCGATGTGGGCTCAAGAATATTCGCTTACGGGAAAAGTTATTGACGGAGATACGAAAGAACCTCTTGAATACGCCACGATTGTTCTCGAAACGGTCGGAACGGGTGCAGTAACGGGAGGCATCACGGACGAAAAAGGAAATTTTAACGTCAAAGCAGCACGAGGGGACTACAATATTAAGGTACAATATTTTTCGTATAAAGATTATGAATTGAAGAATTTCAATCTCAATTCGAATAAAAATCTTGGTGTGATTACGCTTCGTATTAATGTGGAAGAGCTTGATGGAGTGGAAGTTACAGCTGAGCGTACTACTGTAGAAATGCACCTCGATAAGAAAATATACAACGTAGGTTCGGATATGACGGTCAAAGGCGGTTCCGTGTCGGACGTGCTGGACAATGTGCCGTCGGTGTCGGTCGATGTGGAAGGCAAAGTGAGCTTGCGGGGCAACGAAAATGTACGTATTCTTATCAATGGCAAACCTTCGGCGTTGTCGGGGGTTGATGATGAAGCGTTGCGGCAGTTGCCATCGGAAACCATCGAGCGTATCGAAATTATTTCCAATCCGTCATCACGCTATGAAGCAGAAGGGACAGCAGGGATTATTAATATTATCTTAAAAAAAGGAAGCGGACTGGGTTTTATGGGGTCGGCAACGGCTACACTCGGGCATCCTGAAAACTATGGTGCAGCGGTCAATTTGAGTTTACGCAGAAGAGATTGGACGTTTTTTAACAATACATCGTATCAATATCGTAATTCGCCAGGTCAAAATAAGATAAATCAACAAAACTTTGATACTGCCGGCAATACGACGAATTATCAAGACGAATTTCGGGAAACAAACCGTCTCCGTAAAGGAATTAACATTAATTTAGGAGCTGAATACCGCATCACGGATAAGACATCTATCACCAATAGTGTCGTTTACGCAAACCGCCGTGGTGAGAATTCGACGGATACCGATTTTTATAATTATGATGAAAATAAATTGCTTACCGTGCAACGTTATAGGGGCAACAATGAAAAAGATGATGACCAACGGTTTCAGTATTCTTTTAATTTTGAACACCGGTTCAATGAAGACGGACATAAGTTAACCGCTGATTATCAATATTCTACATCTACCGAAGATGAAAATGCCTTTATCACGGAGCGGGTGCTTACCACCAATACGAATCTCGATACTGAGCAGACCATTAGCGACCAAAAAGAAAAAAGACATTTGGTGCAACTCGACTATGTGCTGCCTTTGGGGAAAGATAATAAAACGCAGTTTGAGGCAGGCTACCGAGGCACTTTCGATGAAACGAATATTGATTTTACCATGGGAGTGCTTGACAATCTTGGCAATTTGGTAGTCAATACGAATTTCAGTAATGATTTTATTTTCGACCAAAATGTACATGCACTTTACACGCAGTTCGGTACGAAAACCAACGGTTGGAATTTTATGGGCGGTTTGCGGCTGGAGCATACCGATATTACGTCATTGCTTGTTACTACAAACGAAAATTTTTCTAAAAAATACACGGATTTATTCCCATCGCTTTATTTAGGATATGAACTTGATGAAAGTCAGCAAGTTAGTGCGAGTTACAGCCGTAGACTTCGCCGTCCGTGGTCGCGTTTTATCAATCCGTTTGTGTCTCGTTCGAGCAATACCAATCTTTTCAGTGGTAATCCCGACATCAATCCTACGTATACCAACGCTTTTGAACTCGGATATCTCAAACGTTGGGACAAATTTACGCTCAATACATCGGTATATTACAACCATTCCACGCAAGTGTTTGAATTTATTTCATTGGAAACCGGCGATTTTGTAGAAATAGACAATCCTAACGACCCCACCACACCGCTCTCAGTGCCTGTGATGTTGCGTACGCCCATAAACCTTTCCGATGAGGATAGGGTAGGAGTGGAATTTACGACCACGTACACGCCTTGGCGAAATTGGCGGCTTATGTGGAATATTAATTTTTTCCATTTGACATCGGGAGGCTCATATACGTATGTGAATTATCAAAACAACACGGTAACGCAAAATTTTGATACCAAAACAAATTCATGGTTTACCCGCCTTACGGCAAAAATCCCATTGCCTTATAAAATTGATTTCCAAACGAATTTGACGTATGATGGTGCCCGAAAAACAGCCCAATCGGACAGGGACGGTATATTTGCCGCCAATTTGGCACTCAGCAAAGAAGTTCTAAAAAGTAAAGGTACGCTTTCGCTCAATGTCAGCGATGTGTTCAACTCACGCAAAATGATCGCCGACACGTGGACGGAAACCGTATTTTCACATTCGGAAATGCAATGGCGTAAACGACAAATTTTGCTGAATTTCACATATCGCTTCGGAAATATCAGCGGCCAACAACGCAATAAAGAACGTCGCGGACAAGAGTTTGGCGACGACGGCGGAATGGATTTTGAAGGATGAGTTTAATTTGGAAATTTGGAAATTTGAAAATGACTCACTCGGAGTTTTTCAATTTGGAAATTTGAAGATTTGAAAATGGACTCACTCGGAGTTTTTCAATTTGGAAATTTGGAAATTTGGGTAATGTACTGAAAAATAGTTGGTGATTTTTCGTAAATTAATTGTTAT
>JAUNTM010000094.1 GCA_030538675.1 Capnocytophaga sp. | reverse complement strand
CTGAAAGTTTAAATGACTTTCTTCGTGATGTAACCATAAAAAATTAAAAAATAATTTCGCATAACAAGCAGTTTGGCAAAAGAGCGATTTAACGGCTAAGTTGAAAGTTTCTGCACTTTTCAACGTCGAATGTATTTCACATTCAGCTTTTTTTCGTAATTTAGTTTCCGTGAAAACACATCGGCTACGTTCTCGCTAAATTGAGTTTTTCCTCCAATTTATTCGCCAATACGTTTTCCGTTACAAGCAATACCTAACGCCCCCTAAAAAGAACAACAGAACTGTAAATGAACGACAATGGCAAGACCGAAAAACAAATCTGAATTGGAAGAATTGAGTTCAAAAAACTATGACAAACTGACGGCTTTGCTTAAAAACTATCCGACAGAGCAATTGGACAAAGAGTTTCCCAAGCAATATATGAATAGAAATATCCGTGATGTTTTAGGACATTTGTATCATTGGCATTTAATATTTTTGGAATGGTATAGTGTGGGAATGAAAGGCGACAAACCCGAAATGCCGGCAAAAGGGTACACTTGGAAAATGACACCCGAACTCAACAGAGCCATTCAAAAACAATACAGCAACACGGACTTGGACGACATACGAAAACGCTTAAACGGATCACACATGAAAATCCAAAATATTATTAACAAACAGACCGATGAAGAACTTTTTGAAAAGAAAAAATACGCTTGGACAGGCTCGACATCGTTAGGACAATATTTGGTTTCAGCAACATCAAGCCATTACGACTGGGCAATTAAACTCATTAAAAAGTGTATAAACGGATAGAAATAAGAGTCTCTCTCAGAAACAAGTACCTCGCTCATACCAATAAACACCACACACGAAAACTCTAATTCAGAAAAAAACAACCGTTGGTCTATTTCACAGAAAGATTTTTCATATCTTTGTTGGCGAAACCACGGACAAGACTCCCGAACCAGCACAAATGTCTTACCCGAACTGTATCACAAACCATCGGACACTTTTAGTCAAGTCATTTGGCGTTTTTAGCAAAATACTATTTGTCCGTCCAAAGTAATTTTGCACAATAAAAATAGTTTAAATTATGGAATATAGAATTTTAGGAAAATCGGGATTAAAAGTATCTGCCGTTACCTTGGGAACAATGACTTTCGGCGGAGTGGACGCATTTGCAAAAGTGGGCAATGCCGACGTAAAATCGGCTAAAAGCATTATCGATTTGAGTATTGAGCGGGGCGTTAATCTCATCGACACCGCCAATATGTATTCGGCAGGAGCATCGGAAGAAATCATCGGCGAAGTATTGAACGGCAAACGCCCGAACAATGTATTGATTTCCACAAAGGCAAGAATGCCCGTGGGTAACGGTGCCAACGACGAGGGATTTTCACGCTACCACCTCATTCGGGAAGCTGAAAAAAGCCTGAAACGCCTCCGCACCGATGTCATCGACATTTATTATATGCACGAATGGGACGGCCTCACTCCTTTGGAAGAAATGCTGGAAGCGTTGGACACACTGGTAAAACAAGGAAAAATCCGCTATATCGGGAGTTCTAATTTTTCCGGCTGGCACACGATGAAAGCCTTGGGCATCAGTAAAGAATACGGCTACCAGCGTTTTGTAACACAACAAATCCATTACACACTCGAAGCCCGTGAAGCCGAAAACGAACTTTTACCGATTGGTATCGACCAAGGGCTCGGGGCATTGATTTGGAGTCCGCTTGCAGGCGGGTTGCTTTCCGGCAAATACACCAAAAATATCCAAACCCAAGCAGGCACACGCTTTGCCGAAGGTTGGAACGAACCGCCGATTAAGGATTGGGACAGGCTTTGGAACATCGTGGAGGTGCTTAGCGACATTGCGGCACAGAAAAAAGTGTCCGCTTCTCAGATTGCCATTGCGTGGATTTTAACAAAACCGTCGGTAAGTTCCGTTGTCATCGGCGGACGCACTTTGGAGCAGATAGAAAACAACATCAACGCTACCGGTGTGCAACTGACTCCCGACGAAATCAAACGCCTGAACGAAGTGAGTAAATTACCGCTGTTATACCCGTATTGGCATCAGGCAAATTTTGCCAAAAACCGCCTGAGCGAAGCCGACAAAGTGCTGTTAGAACAATATTTGCCGTAACTTTGCACCCTCAACCACAGCGTATGAAAATAGTGAAAGTTCCCCACGATTTGCCCAAAGCACCTCATTATCAGAACGTAATAGAACTGGAAGATGTGTCTATCGTAGAATCCTGCACACAGGCACACGAAACCAAGAAAATAATGTTTTTGGAAGACCATTTCTTGCTTTTCGTTTTGGAGGGAACTTTCAAAATCAAATACGGCGGTACTTTTTTTGAAATCCGTGAAAACGAAATGATTTTGCTCCCGAAATTCATCAGCATCGAAGCGTGGAAATACGGCAATCCCGAAAACGAGTATGCTTTTGAAAGTATGGCTTTTTTTATAAAAGACGAATTTTTGTTGGATTTTCTGAAAAAGGAAAGCATTAAATTATTCAAAAGTCAGGAATTGACACCCATTTTCGTCCGTCCTTTCAAAGAACGGTTGTTGAAGTTTTTGGAATCGCTAAAACCCTACTTTCGGGATAAGGAAGACATCAATGCCAATCTGTACCGCATCAAAATGATGGAATTGCTCTATGACCTTGCCCATACCGACAAGAATTTACTGTTGCAATTGATGCAGCTTAAAAACCGACAGCGAACCGACATCCCGAAAGTGATGGCTGAAAACTACCTCAACCCTGTTTCGTTAAACGAATTGGCGTATTTGTCAGGGCGGAGTTTGTCCAGTTTCAGGCGGGATTTTGAAGCCATTTACAAAATATCGCCCGGCAAGTGGATACAGGAAAAGCGGATGCAAAAAGCAAAGGAACTGCTTTCGGCAACCGAAATGACCGTGGCGGATGTTTGTTACCACATCGGTTATGAAAATATTTCGCATTTTTCCAGATTATTCAAAAGTTTCTGGGGCTATAACCCGAGCGAAGTAAAGTTGGGAATACGGGACTGATGTACCGCAATCATACGGAACTATCTTTGGCACAAAAAGGCAGGTAATTTGGCGTTTTCAGCAAATTGCCTGCCTTTTATTCTCCTTAATTTTGCAGCAGAATAACATAAAATCATCAAAGCAATGAAAAGATTAAAAATCCTATCCGTTGTTGCCGTTCTGTGGGCAATTATGGGCTGTAATTCAAAACAAAATCAAAAAAATACGGAGGAAGCCGTTTCAAAAGACGTATCTGCGGTTTCCAAATTATTCATCAAACTGCCTGCCGACTACAATACGCCCGACGGTCTGGCAATGGACAAAGACGGAAATATGATTTTGTCCGTTCCTAATTTCAACAACCAACAACTGATTGAAAAAGGATTGATAAGCGAACCGTCTTCTCCGTTTATGGCAATCATCGGTAAAGACAACCAAATTGCCCACTGGTACGATTTTAAACCCGAAGATATGCATCCCGAAACGGGAACTGTCGGGGCAATGGATAGCGATTTTGGTCCTGACGGAAATCTGTATGTTGCTGATATGCAGGTGTTTTTTGATAAAAACCATAAATCGAGAATACTGCGTATCAACATTGTGGACGGCAAACCGGTAAGCACCGATGTGGTTGTAGAAGGTTTTATTGCCAGTAACGGTATGTATTGGCACGGCAATCATCTTTTTGTTACCGAATCCGTTTTGCAGGCTGATGAAGGCTCGTTGGTTAGTGGTGTTTATGCTTTTTCGTTGGAAGAATTGCAGGGCAGCAAACCGATTCGGCTAAAACCATACGCCAACGGAAAAGGCGACAGCCATTTGGTGGTTACTTTCCAATCCGATAACCGTATGGGTTTCGGGGCAGACGGCATTACTTTTGACGATGAAGGATTTATGTACACAACCGTTATCGAAAAAGGACAGATATTCCGCTCCAAACTCGATGAAAACAACAAAGCCGTTGAAACCAAATTGTTTGCCGAACATCCGCAAATGAAAGCTCCTGACGGCATTATTTTCAGCAAGGAGCGAAACCGGTTTTACGTAGCCGATTTTCTGAACAATGCCGTCCATTCCATCGACCGTAAAGGAAATGTAACTGTATTACAGCAAAACGGCGATACCGATGGTGCAGACGGCAAACTTGACCAACCTGCCGAAGTGCTGCTAAGAGGTAATGAATTGATAATCGTAAATATGGATATGGCTTGGGCTACGCCTAACCTGTCAGTAAATACAGCGATTGACCTTGAGCATAATTTAAGTAAAATAGATTTGGAGTAGAAAAATACGGTTGCTTTCTCTATTTTGAGAGTGGTTTTCCAAATAAAAATTCCTGCGGAAAATTGAGCGTTTCGGCAGGGAGTTTTTGTAGATAATTATTACAGAAAAAAGCAACTAACGGGCTGTTTTTGTATCCTTGTTGGGTAGGACACGGGCAAGCCAACGAGGGCATTCATTAATATTATTTAGCCATTTCGTTGATGTCTTTCACTTCAAGGATATGCTTTGGAAACCCTTTGGAAGCGGTATGTATCATGGCTTTACCGATTTGCGAGAGAGTCGATGCAGGGAAAATAAGGCTCATCACTGGGTATAACACTCTGTGTGTGATGTTGTTGTATCCGTAAAGGTGCTTTTGTTCTTTGAAGGGTTTCATCAATGCCGGGCGGAAATGGTAGGCTTTTTCTTTGAAAATTCTGCTTAATTCGTTTTCCGTTTTTCCTTTCACTCTTGCCCACATTACCCTTCCTTTTTCCGTATTGTCGGTGTTTTTGCCCGAAACAAAGTTGAAGGTGATATTCGGGTTCAATTGTTTTAGCACCGTGGCAAAATGGATGGTTGTGTCATAAGTTACTTTGGTGTATTCGGCTTCCGTCATTCCTGCCGAAGCCTTTCCTACGCAATAAAAACACGCATCGTAATTTTTTAAGTGCTCGGCATAATTTCCGATTTCAAAAAAGTCGGATACCAGCAATTCTTTCAATTTCGGGTTTTCTATGCCACAAGGTTTTCTCGAAATGCTCAGCACTTCCGTTACTTTTTCGTTTTGCAGGCATTCCAATAAAATACCTTCGCCCACCATACCTGTTGTTCCTGTGATAATTACTTTCATTTTTATATTTTTAGTTAATTAAACTTAAAAATAGACTCCAATTCAATCCTATTGTCCGAGGTGTTTTTTCATCACGGCTTCGGCTAACTCTCTGTTGAATTTCGGATAAGAATCGAAAGCGACACGGGCAAGCGTAAGGCTGTGTTTCGATGCGTTTTCGCCCGTAAATTCATCGGTTTGCACAAATCGGGATTGATTCTCGGAAATCGCCTCTACTTTAAATAAATGATTGTCTTGATTGCCTTGAAAATCATCCGTCAGCGGGTCCGACCAACCGAAATATTCGCCCTCTTTGTACGTAAACGTATGGTCGGCAAGCCAAATGCGACCATCAAAACTGAAATGGCTCTGTACCTTGCCTTTGTCTTTTAGTTCGCCTGTGATGTTTACCAGCGTAGAACTCCAGTTTTTCATATTTTCAAAATCCGATACTATCTGCCACACCAATTCCGCAGGGGCATTGATGATAATATCCGAATAGGTGGAAAAATGTCCGTCGGCGTGTTGTTTGATATAACAAGTTTCTGTTTGCATTGTTTTGTTTATTTTTGTGAAAATTTAATTGATTTGAAAACAAACAAGGAATTCGGACTTTTATGATGTAATCCTAAAAAAGTAATTCCTTTGCCCATAATACCCGACAAATATACGACAGAAAAACAGATTGTGGCTCATTTACCTAAAAAATGGCACTTATTCTGTAATATTTTTGTCGCAACAGAGTTCTGGTATCCACTCAAATTTCAGTTCATCTATTGAAAAAAAATGAAAAAATCCCCATAGAAAATCTTTTCTGTAGGGATTTTTTATTTGTGATATTTGATATGACGGGGAATTGTAACTAAATGTTTAAATACTAATTTTTCTAACTTTAGTTTCGGCTTCTTGTATAATCAGGTTCTTTTCTTTTAATTCTTTCCAAAAACTTTCCGGAATCGTAATGCTTAAGGAATTGATGTTTTCTATAATCTGTTCTTTTGTATGTGCCCCTACAGCAACAGACGTTACGGCTTTTGGTGCGTATGCAAATTGCAATGCCGCTGTGCGCAGGTCTACATTATGTTTCAGTGCAATTGCTTCAAGCTGATTTCGTTTTTTGATTAATTCCGGTGTAACTTCCGATTCCAAATATTTATATCGGGGCGTGCCGGCAAGAAATCCTGTATTAAGCACGCCTCCTAATACAATCTGAATATTTCTTTTCAGAGCCGCAGGGAAAAGTCTTTTTACCGCATCCCCATGTTCTAAAAGCGAATATTGTTGGGCGGATAAGAAAATATCAGGATCTGACTCATCAATTGTTTTTAATATGGGATCAATCCTGTTAACGCCTAAACCCCAACCTCTGATAATCCCTTCTTCACGCATGCGTATCAATTCCGGGAATGCTCCTTTCTTACATTCGTTAAATCTTTCCAGCCAATTTATTTCGCTGTTTTCGCCGTCTAAATCGTGAACAAACACATAATCTATATAGGATAATCCCATTCGGTTAAGGCTGTCTTCTATGGAGCGTCTTACGCCGCTTGCGGAAAAATCGTATTCATAATTCAGATAGGATTTTCCTTTCCAGGGGCTTCCATTGGGAATTTTGTAGTTTCTATCTCCATAAAGAAGCCTGCCTACTTTGGTTGAAAGAAAATAATCTTCTCTTTTTTGATTGAATAAAAAATGTCCGAACCTGCGTTCGCTTAGTCCGTAACCGTACCAAGGCGAGGTGTCGTAATAACGTACGCCCAAATTCCATGCGGCTTCCATTGCATCATAACATTCACGGTCTGAATTGATATTCATACCATTGCCAATGGCAACTCCGCCTAAACCAAGCATGTGCTTTAACGGCGCTCGCAAGAGCGGATTGCTTGTTTTGTCCAAAGGAGCCAGATTTTCATTGTTTGCCAATGCTGCGGAAACGCTACCTGTTGGCAAAACGGCAGCTATAGAAGCCATACCTGCCATTGTTAAAAATTCTTTTCTGCTTATCATTTTTTTTATTTTTTAAGATGTTGCAAAGGTAAAACAGATGTATCTCGGGTTGTTTTTCTCTAAAGACTTTAATTCCTTTTCTATTTGGGCTTTTTGAAATATGAAGAAGGCACATTCCCAAATTCTTTCTTAAAAGCAGTCGTAAAGTGTGAGAGGTTTTTAAATCCGACTTTTATATATACTTCGCTCGGAAGTTTTTGTTCACGCATCATTAAATCTCTTGCATATTCTAATCGTCTCAACTGAATCCACTTACCGGGAGGCATATTGAAAATTTTTTGAAAATCTTTTTTAAACGTAGTACCGCTCCTTCCTGTATAATAGGCAAATTCGGCAACCGACAAATCATCCGTAAAATGCTCGTTCATGAATTTTTCGAGGTCAATTTTCCAATTCTGCGAGAAATCAAAAATGATATTTTCCACTCCCGCATTTGAATGGAGAAGTGCAACTACCGCTTCATACAGTTTGATTTGCATAATCTCGGGAGTTAACAAAACGTTATTCTCAACATAAAAATTAAAAGAATAAAACAGTGCGGTTAAAAAACTACTATCGGGCAATACTTTATAATGTTCCTGCAACGCAATTTTTTTATCGGTATCCAACGTAGCCGAAATATTTTTATAGATATTTTTAAGTTGTTCTGTTTTAAAATGTAGTGATATGGCACGGAACGGTTCATTTTCCAAAGGTACTTTCGTTTTAAACAACAAGTGATTTCGTTTCAAAAAGACCGTTTCGCCTTTGTTGAATACCACAGTCTTATCCTTCAACTTCAAAACCAGATTACCCGAAATGATGTGAATTAAGGAATGGTTCTCAATACGCATTTCGCAAATCGTATGGATATCCGTATAATAACTAACCAATTCATCATTATAATCGTATGTAATAAATTCTTTTGACAAAGGTACCATACCCATAACGTTTGCTTTTTAAACATTCTGCCGGACAAAGTTAAGCAATATAAATATAAAAATCAAACTGTTGTTGCAGAGATAAAAAATACGGATAATTTTTAGATGAAGTTATTAAAAAAGTGGTCTGTTTTTTAGTAATTTTCCTCTGTTGGTGCGGGTGTTTTGTTCGTGCCAATAAATCAATAACCAATCCTCTTTCACACTAAATTTCATTGTAGAAAAAAACGGAATTTCGTACCATTCCAAATACAAAATTCTCAAAAAAAATCCCCACAGAAAATCTTTTCCGTAGGGATTTTTTAGTAATTAAATTCCCAAAAAATAATCCGAAAGTTCGGTAAAAGAATTAAAGCGGAAATCGGGATTTTCGCATTGCCCGAAGCCGTAACTTACAAAAGCAAACGGAATGCCTGCCAGTGCCGATTGCTTTTGGTCGGAAGCCGTATCTCCCACATAAACAGGATTTTGCAGAATATAGTTGTCAATAAGTGTTTGGATGTTTTCGTGCTTGTGTTTGCCGTTTTCGCCGTGTGCAATGGTGTCCGTAAAAAGATGCCCGATGCCTGCCCATTCCACAAAATAACGAATGGTAAGGGGCGGACAATTGCTCACAACAAACAAGCGGTATTTTTCGGATAATTTTTCCAGACCGTTCCGCACACCGTCGTAAAGTTCTCCGCCATCGGTTTTTATTCTTTTGTACTGGAAATCAATCACTTCATTGTAAATGGCTTTTCGTTTTTCGGGAGCGTATTCGGGGAGTACTTTTTCCAAATACGGCACTTCGGCAAGTCCCATATAGGCTTTTAAATCGTCTTTGGCAAAGCGTTTCCTGATGCCTGCCTTGGCAAAATAATCGTTGAAACCATCGGCATAACTCTGCACGCCGTCCCAAAGCGTGCCGTCCATATCAAAAATAAGTGCATCGGGAACGGATGGTAACTGCTTGTTTTCCATTATTTCTGTGTTTGAATTAGAATGCAAAAATACAAAAATCCCTGCCCAAAAAACCAAATTTTCCGCAGGGATTATTTAGTAATTCAAAGACGGTATTAATGCAGTTTGTTCACGTTGATAAATTCCACGTTTACAAAGCATTTGCGTAGCGGAAGCGTTTGCAAAAGAGCCTCAATTTCGGCCTTTGTTTGGTTTTGGAAGATAAGCACCGCACCTCCGGTATCGGCATCGGTTTTTACCAACAGATGTTCCAAAATTCCTTGTTCTTTCCATTTTCCGGTAGTGGCAATTTCTTCAGGTATAATTTCCTGTGCATTTTCTACTTTTGAAAAATCACTCGTGATGTTTACGATAATTCTGTTCATTGTTTTTTTATTTAAAAATTTGTTATTTATTTATAATACTTTAAAAAAATCTGCCATTTTGGTAACGGCTTGTTCCACATATTCCGGTACGTCGTACATTGCGATATGCGTAGCACCATCAACAATCATCAGTTCTTTTTCGCCGTTGGAAAGGTTGTACGCCATTTCGC
>JAUNTM010000093.1:649-9545 GCA_030538675.1 Capnocytophaga sp. | reverse complement strand
ATAACGGAACTGTTATAACCAACCGCTTTGGTGTCGGCTATCCCGATATGGATTACTACAAAATATACCACAGGGGCGGGCTTTCTGATATGCTCATCAGCAGATACTGGAATATGGTAGAAGTTGGGTATGATTTTAACCATTCTAATGCCGGCGGAGTCGCTATGCCGTCTTCTTTCAGATGGGATATTACAGCCACCAACTCTATGATGCCCTCCAACACACGCGGTCTCCCCCATACTACTATAAGCCCTAATGAAGGGGTGCGTTTTGTAGAGGTAGGTATCAGGGCCGAAAATGAATGCGGTTGTTCTCCTTGGCGTTGGGAGGTATTCGGCGTAAGCAGGACAAACCAATTGGGTAAACTCTGACATCTTCATAAATTCGATTAGCAAAAAGAATATTTTTACATTTTTTTAAAGTATCTTTGCCTTTCAGAATATCCAAATATATTTTGAATACTTTTGCATGAACCAGTTTATTCATTTTTTCCAAACAGGATTTTTTCATATTGTTTCATTACAATCTGTTTATCCTATTTTATTTGTGTTGTTATTCACTATCACATTGGCTTTCAGCGATTGGAAGCGGGTGTTGGTGTTAGTTTCTGCAGTAGCAGTCAGTCATGCGTTGGCGTTGTTGTTGGCTCATTACGGCATCATACGCCTCTCGGGTAACTTGGGGTTGGCAGTTCCGCTGATTATTTTTTTTACGGCATTGTTTCATATTTTTACAGCAGGAAAACCTGCCCAAAAAGACGGCGTTGGGCTGATTCTTATTCTAACGATTGTGTTTGGTTTTATTCGTGGATTGACATATAGTGGTTTTTCCAATGCCACAAAAGGGACTTCAGAATTGCTTTCGCTACTCGCGATTTCCGTTGGGATTTGGTGCGGATTATTTGTTCTCTCGTTTTTACTGATGCTTATCGGGTACGCTATCCAATTTCTTTTTCGGTTTTCAAATAAAGAATGGGTACTTTGTGGTGCATCAATTGTTATCGGGTACATATCTTCTGTTCTGTTAAAGTTTTTATCTTTTTAAATATGGGGGCTGATAAAAAAATAAAATACGACAAAGCTTATATGCGGATGGCGCTCGAATGGGCAAAACTCTCACATTGCCAACGCAAAAAAGTAGGAGCTATCATCGTCAAAGACCGAATGATTATTTCGGATGGTTATAACGGAACGCCCACAGGATTTGAAAATTGTTGCGAAGATGACAACGGCGACACCAAATGGTACGTGCTGCACGCCGAAGCCAATGCTATCCTCAAAGTGGCCTCGTCAACCCAATCTGCTCAAGGAGCAACGCTTTACATCACGCTTTCCCCCTGCCGGGAATGCAGCAAGCTCATTCATCAATCGGGAATTAAACGTGTGGTTTTCAAAGATTTATATAAAGACAACGAAGGCTTGATTTTCCTTGAAAAAGCTGGTGTCGAGATTACGCAACTCTCACGCCCTGAAGAATAAAATTTATTAGCAAAGAAAATAATAATCTCATATATTTGCACAAAATAATCATCATCAATGACTCGAATTACCTTTTTTATCGCTTTATTGCTTACCAGCATCCAAACGCCTGCCGTCATCGCCCAAACGACCAGCCCTTCTGCTGCGGATATACAGCAAATATCTAACATGAATGTGGATAATTTGTCTGATGAACAAATACGTACTTATTGGAACAAAGCCCAGCAAGAAGGGTATACGCTCGACCAAGTCATCACGATGGCACAAAGCCGAGGAATGTCGAGCATGCAAGCTATGAAACTCCGCCAACGCATCATGCAATTGTCAACTTCATCTACCAATAATGACACTTCGTTTACTGAAAAAAAACGAATCGCTAAAGATGAACGAAATGATGCCTTCGGCTACACAGGCTATGAAAACAAAGATTCTTTATTGTTGTTTAAAAATAAAAAAGACAGTATCTTCGGATACTCTTTTTTTAACAATCCCAACATATCTTTCACGCCAAATACCAACATGGCTACGCCCGACAATTACCAAGTAGGCATTGGAGATAAATTACTTATAGAAGTATGGGGGGCTACCGAAAGCTCTTCTGAGCAAACCGTAGATAATCAAGGTACTATATTCTTAAACGGTATTGGAAAAGTCAACGTCTTAGGCTTACCTTTTAATCAAGTGAAAGCAAAAATTAATTCGGCTCTCAAGCGTATCTATGCAGGAATTTCTGCCCCGGAGAACAGTTACAACAAAGTATATACAGGCGTCAGTATCAGCCAAATACGGACTGTAAAAGTAAATATCATTGGCGAAGTGAAAGTCCCTGGAACATACTCGCTCAGCTCACTTTCAACGGTTCTCAACGCATTGTACGCTTCGGGAGGACCCACCGAAAATGGTTCTTTCAGGGAAATTAATCTTGTGCGAAATGGACAAAAAATAGCCACTTTTGATATTTATAGTTTCCTAATAAAAGGCTCTGAAGAAGGAAACCTTACGCTTCAAGACCAAGATGTCATCATCGTACCGCCGTACATCAACCGAGTGTGGGCTGAGGGCGAAGTGAAACGCCCCGGAGCGTATGAAACAAAAGAAAATGAAACATTAGCCAATTTGATTTCTTATTTTGGAGGATTTACATCCGATGCCTACACCAATACGTTGGTCATTGAGCGCATCAAGGAAGCAAAAAGAGAGGTAAAAGAAGTCGCCTTTGACAATATCAATAGTTTTCCGATTGTATCGGGCGACCGCCTCAATGTACACAAAATTACTGACGAATATCAAAATAAACTAAGTATCGGAGGGGCTGTGTACCAACCCGGTAACTACGAGTTCAAAGAAGGCATGACGGCGTTTGACCTATTGCAAAGGGCTAATGGCGTCCGCAAGGAAGCTTCTTTGGAAAGGGGAATTATATTTCGTTCGACCAATCGTGTGGATGTTGAAACTATTAATTTTTCTGTAAAAGATTTAATCGAGCAAAAAAATAATGTTTCGCTAATCGCTAATGACAGCCTTCATGTTTTTCATAAAGACTCTCTTCGTTTTGAACGAATCGTTAAAATAAACGGAGCGGTCAACAAACCCAAAACAATTCCGTATATGGAGAACATGACCATCGATGATGTGATCGTTCTTGCCGGCGGATTGGCACAGGGAGCAGACGCAAATATGGTTGATATTCTCAGAGAAACGAATAACGGAAATTTCGAGTCGTTCAGCCGTTCGATAAAAACATCTATGAATACGAATGACGCAAGTGAAATATTACATCCCAACGATGTGGTTACCGTCCGCTATATGATAGGCTACACCCCGCTGCAAACTATTTCCGTAAAGGGTGAAGTGATGTTCCCCGGGGAATACAATTTGTCTTCCAAACAAGAACGCATCTCTGATCTGGTAGCAAAAGCGGGTGGATTTACGCCCTTTGCTTACGTAAAAGGGGCTACCTTGGTCCGTAGAAAAACAGAGGAAGCCGAAAAACAGCAAGAAGATTTCCTAAAGGAATTAGCCAGTGATGACGAAAGTATTAAAAAAATAGAGAAAACCGTAAATGAATTCCGTATCGGTATTGACCTTCAAAAAATAATAGACAAAAAGGGTAGCAAATATGATCTTTTTCTTACTGAAGGGGATGAACTCATCATTCCTACCGAAAGACAAACCGTAGAAGTTAAAGGCGAAGTTCTTGTTCCTTCTTTAGTCCGGTATGAAAAAGGAATGAACCTTCGGGACTATATAAGCGGAGCCGGCGGATTTTCTAACGAAGCTAAGAAAAATTCGGTATATGTGATGTATGCCAATGGCACTATCAAAGCTACGAAAAACTCATTATTCTTTAAAAATTATCCCGAGCTTGAGCCGGGAGCTATCATCATCGTGCCAACGCGCCCTGAAAGAAAACCACTAAGCACAGGCGAAACCATTTCGATATTTACCGCCTTAACTACTATGGGGGTACTTATCTATAACGCTATCAAGTAACATCATGGAAAATAAACAAATAGGCAACGAAGAGGAAATAGACTTGGTCGAACTCTTACGCAAAATATGGAATTCGAGAGGAATCATCATCAAAATCACCTCTTTATTCATCGTTTTAGGAGTTTTAGCCGCTATATTTTCAGCTAAAGAATACACCGCCTCAACGGTAATGATACCACAAACTTCGGGGAGTAAAACCGGAGGTGGCTTGGGTAGCTTAGCAGCCATGGCAGGCATCAATCTGGGGAGCAATTCGAGTGAAGCCATCCCGCCTACCCTATACCCGAAAATTGTAGAAAGCGTGCCTTTTCGCCAAAAATTACTCGAGACGCCTATCTCCATAGAGGGCTTCGATGACACTATTACCTATCGGAAATACTATAAAGAATATAACAAACCCGGCGTTATTGACTATGTGAAAAAATACACTATCGGGTTGCCCGGACTTATTCTGGGAGGGAGGAAAGACAAAAAGGAAGCTGTAAATATCACAGATGCCGACAGTACCATAGTCGCTTTGAGCCGGGAAGAATTTGATTTGATAAATGGCGTGAAAAATCAAATTAATATTAATGTTAATGACAAAGAAGGCTACGTAACGCTCTCCTACATAATGCCTGAAGCGTTGGCTTCCGCCCAAATGCTGCAAAATGCACAAGAATTGTTACAGCATTCCATCACGGAATTTAAAATCAAAAAAGCCAAAGAGGAATTGGATTTTATAGAACAGCGCTACTTAGAAGTTGAAAAAGATTTCAAATCCAAACAATTTGCTTTAGCCCAATTCCAAGACCACAACCGGAATCTGTACAGCAATCTGCCGCAGACACGGTTGCAACAATTGCAAACGGAATTCAATTTGGCATACAATCTCTATTCGGAATTGGCGAAACAATTGGAAACCCAGAAAATAAAAGTGAAAGAGGAAACCCCTGTATTCACTGTCATTGAGCCTGTTACCGTACCTATCGAACGCTCAAAACCCAAACGCCTGATAATTATCGCCATCTGGATGTTCTTAGGACTTGCATTGAGCATCGGCTATGTATTCGGTCGGGATTTTGTACGGCAATTCAATAAAAACGGCGAAATCTCAGAAGAAGAATAACCGGGTGTAACCCATATCAGGAAAGCAATTCGGCAATTTTTTGAATTACGCCTTCGTGATTGTTATCATATTCGGTAACGTAATTTGCCAATTGCTTTACTTCGTCTTGGGCATTTTTCATGGCGTAACTGTACCGGGCAGATTGCATCATCTCCAAATCATTGAGTTGGTCGCCAAACACTACAGTCTCATCGGGTGTAATGCCCCACATCTCTTGCAACAAGCGGATAGCATTGCCTTTATTGACGTGCTTATGCGTAATGTCGAGCCATGTCGTTCCCGAAACCACCACTTTGAATTGGTCTTCAAAATGAGCAAGTTGCGGATAGGAATTGGTACGCGAGCCTTTTTCATCACATACCGTTATCTTGAAAATCACATCATCAATTCCGTCAAAAGAGGTTACCCGCTCCAAGGCAGGATAATGCAGTAAAACTTCCTCATATACCGCCTCATTATCCGTTTTGAGATATGCCTTTTTCTTTCCGCAAATGGCGACTCCTATGCCTTCTATCGTTTCGCAGGCGTTCAAAACAGGTTTAACGGCTTCGTACGTTATCGGATTTTCAAAAATATCTTCATCTCGATAACGGATATACGCTCCATTGTCGGACACATATCCCATTTCATAAGGGATGTGTGCAAATAATTGTTCCAAACTTTGGAATTGGCGTCCGCTGGCTGCACAAAATCGTACATTGCGGTCGTGCATCAATTTTGCGACAGCGGCAAAGTTTTCGGACAATTGCTTGCGGTCATTGACGAGTGTCCCGTCGATATCGGAAATGATGAGTTTTATCATTTTTATTCAATTATGAATGCAAAACTACGAAAAAGAAAAAAGGAAACTTACTACAAATTGTTATCATTTTGTTAGAAAACAAAAATCATTATTTACATCCCGAATTGCGGTTTGGCTTATGAGCCGTTTTTATGATTGATGATTGTGCTTTATCCCAATTGTTCCTGAATTTCCTCCCATTCTTTCATTAATTCATCGAGTTGGCGTTTTTTCGCTTCATACTTTTCAAAAAAATCGGCGGTCGGAGCTTCCAAAGCCGTTTCATTCATTTTTTTGAGTTCGTTTTCGGTATCGGCGATGGCTTTTTCAACTTTATTGAGTTTGTTTTGCAGGGTTTTCAGTTGTTTTTGCTCGTCATACGAAAGTTTTTCTTCGGTCGGTTTTTCTTCGGATTTCACAACGACAACCTCTGTCTTCTGTTCGATTTCCCTGAAATTGGCAACCTCCCTCGCTTCCAAATAAAAATCAATATCGCCGAGATATTCCTTGATGTTTTTATCTTTAAATTCATAGACTTTATCGGTCAGACCTTGCAGAAAATCACGGTCGTGCGATACGATGATGAGCGTTCCTTCAAAATTCTGAAGGGCTTTCTTCAGTACGTTTTTCGATTTGATGTCGAGGTGGTTCGTGGGTTCGTCCATTACCAAAACGTTAAATTTTGATAGTAACATTTTGGCGAGTGCCAACCGGTTGCGTTCGCCTCCCGAAAGGACTTTCACTTTCTTGTCCACCTCATCGCCACGAAACAAAAACGAACCGAGTATGTCTCTGATTTTCATCCGGTTGGAATCATCGGCGGCGTAGAACATCGTATCGACTACGGTTTGTTCGCCATCGAGGTAATGAGCTTGATTTTGGGCAAAATAGCCGAGCTGGACGTTATGTCCGAGTTTGATGCTTCCTCCGTAAGGAACTTCATCGACAATCATCTTGGCGAGCGTGGTTTTTCCTTGTCCGTTTTGTCCTACAAACGCAATTTTGCTTCCCCGCTCGATGAGTAAGTTAATATTTTCTAAAATTTGCTTTTCGCCGTAGGATTTTTCCGCATTGGTAATTTCAAGGACGACTTTACCCGGCGTTACCGATACGGGGAAACGCACGTTCATCACGGCGTTGTCTTCCTCATCAACTTCGATGCGTTCTATTTTGTCGAGTTTTTTGATAAGCGACTGAGCCATAGAGGCTTTTGATGATTTTGCCCGGAATTTGTCGATGAGCCTTTCGGTCTGCTGTATTTTTTTATCTTGATTTTTTTGAGCCGCAAGTTGCAAATCTTTAATCTCTTTTCTGAGGATTAAAAACTGGCTGTACGGCTTCGGATAATCATAAATTTTCCCAACGGAAATTTCTATGGTTCTGTTCGTAACATTATCGAGGAACATTTTGTCGTGCGATACGATAACCACCGAACCTGCATAGCCTGTCAAAAACTGTTCAAGCCATATAATCGACTCAATATCAAGGTGGTTGGTCGGCTCATCGAGTAGCAGAATGTCGTTATTTTGCAACAATAATTTTGCTAATTCGATACGCATCCGCCAGCCGCCCGAAAACGTATCGGTTTGCTTGTCGAAATCGCTTCGGCGGAAGCCCAAACCGAGCAATACTTTTTCCGTATCTCCTTGATAATGATAGCCTCCGAGAATGTCGTAGCGGTGCGTGATGTCGCTGAGCGTATCCATCAGGTCGTGGTATTCTTGGCTTTCGTAATCGGTACGGATTTCGAGGTCTTTATGGATTTGGTCTATCTGTGCTTCAATGGTTTTGATTTCGGCAAATGCCTGATAGGCTTCGTCCAAAATCGTTCTACCATTCTCAAAATCAATATCTTGCTTCAAAAAACCGATTTGGATTTCTTTGTCGGCGGCAATTGTCCCCGAGTCGGGTTTCATTTCTTTGGAAAGCAGTTTGAGCATGGTGGATTTGCCCGCTCCATTTTTGCCGATAAGCCCAACCCTATCGCCCGGATTGAGCATAAATGCTACTTCTTCAAAAAGAAATTCGCCTTGAAAGGATACGGAAAGGTCGTGTACGTTGAGCATCGGTAGTGATTTTTTATAAACAAAGGTGCAAAGATAGGAGAATTTGGAAATTAGGCAATTTGAAAATTTGAAAATGATTGTCTGTATGTCAATTATCAAGTATAAAACGTATTAAAAACCGCCCCAACGCAGTGCTACCCCACTGAAACACAAAAACAATTTCCGTTTTCGGAATGATTTTTGTAGTTTTGTCTTTTAAAGCAAAAACAATGAACCTCACCGACAGATATATCAATCCATTTACCGATTTCGGGTTTAAAAAGATTTTTGGCGAAGAAGCCAATAAGGATATCTTGCTGGATTTTCTTAACGAAATATTAAGAGAAGAACAGGGTGAAATCGTCAGTATCAATTACCTGAAAAGCGAACATTTGGGCAATTCCGATCTTGACCGAAAAGCTATTTTCGATATTTATTGCGAAAACGAAAGAGGTGAAAAATTTATTGTCGAACTTCAAAAAGCCAAGCAGAAATTCTTTAAAGACAGAATGGTTTTCTATTCGACGTTCCCAATCAGCCAGCAGGCGAAACGCAATAATTGGAACTACGAACTCAATGCCGTTTATACTATCGCGATTTTGGATTTCGTTTTTGATGAAGGAAAAAACGACCCCGACAAATACCGCTACGATATAAAACTGATGGATATCGAAACGAATGAAGTTTTTTATAACAAGCTGACGTTCATTTATTTTGAAATGCCGAAATTCAGAAAAACGACTGGTGAACTAAAAACGAAATCTGACAAGTGGTTGTACGTTTTGAAAAATTTACCTTTCTTAGAGCGAATCCCCGACACGCTGAAAGAGAAGATTTTTGCAAAAGTTTTCGACGTAGCAGAAATTGCGAATTTCTCAAAAGAACAAGTCATTTCTTACGAAGACAGCTTGAAATATTACCGTGACTTAAAAAATTCGTTTGACACGGCTCGTGAAGAAGGTTTTAATAAAGGGAAAAAGGAGGGGTTAGA
>JAUNTM010000093.1:0-639 GCA_030538675.1 Capnocytophaga sp. | reverse complement strand
GAAAAAGGTATTGAAAAGGGAAAAAAAGAAGGTGCTTTGCAAATTGCCAAAAACCTTTTAGAAGCCGGTATGACCTTATCTCAAATTGTAGCTATCACAAAACTTTCTGAAAATGAAATAAATAACTTACTGAAAAAGTAATGTTGTTTTTTTATTGAACTTTTTTAAACCACAAAAAAACCGCCCCAATACAGGGCGGTTTTCGCTGAAATACAAATTTAACTAATTACTCGGTGTAGAAATCCATTTCGTGGATACTTGCACTACCTCCCGTTGTGGTAATAAATTTTGAAAACTGTATCTGACTTGCGTCAACGGCTTCACTGAAGATTATAACAAACCATTTGCCGGGGGTGCTTACCCTAGCGGTACCTTGCGTAGTAAATGCTCCCACGGTGCCGTTTCTTGTCGAAATGTCAACAGACCTCAAATCGTTTCTCATATCAAATCGTATGGATTTAATTTTTTTCTGCTCCGGAAACGTAATGGTCATGACACCGTTACTACTTACCATTCCGTAGTTATAATCATTCATCGCACCGTATATGTTATCTATAATTTCACTGCCATAACTCGCTCCCGAAACCTGGAAACCTTGTTTGCTTAAACGTGTTCCTTGTGCCAAATTTTCTCCTATGG
>JAUNTM010000092.1 GCA_030538675.1 Capnocytophaga sp. | reverse complement strand
AACAAGCTAAAGCTCTCGATGAACAAGCAAAACTGATTGAAGAATTAAAACAAAAACTCCGCAAGAAATAAAAACCGTTTTATTTTTCTGAAAGTGAAAGAGAAACTCTTAGAATGTAACTCGAAAAAGCGAAAAGTTCAATTTTTTGGTCTTTAAAAACTTAAAAAATCAGAACGGCTTTTTAACTTACGCAGATTTTTGAAATACTACCCAATCTTCACACAGCCCGCTTTTCTCAACGCTAATCTCTATTTATGGAATATTCAAATACTTATGCGTTTGCAACGATACTTTCCACTTTGGATTTGCCATTACATAGTCTACAATTTCGGGAATTATTTTCTCCCTCCGACTCCATTCGGGTTGCAAATACAATATACACCCGTCGGGTACTTGGGCCGCCATTTCTTCGGCGAAGATAAAATCATGTTTGTTATAAACAATCACCTTTAGCTCATGGGCTGCCTTTAGCACCTCGGGGGTAGGGAGTTTTATTTTTTTTGGAGACAGGCAAATCCAGTCCCATTCACCTGTAAGCGGATATGCCCCGGAGGTTTCTATATGGGTGCGGACTCCTTTTGCTTTGAGTGCTTGGGTAAGCGGACTCATATTCCATGTCAATGGTTCCCCTCCTGTAATCACAATCGTATCGGAATGGGCAACCGCCTGATTTACAATCTCGTCTATCCTTGTCGGCGGATGCTTTTCCGCATCCCAACTTTCTTTTACATCGCACCAATGGCAACCTACATCACAACCTCCCACACGGATGAAATAAGCCGCAGTTCCTTTGTAAAACCCCTCACCTTGTATGGTGTAAAAAGCCTCCATTAATGGAAGCATAAGTCCTTTGTCAACAGCTTGTTGTATTTCTTTTTGCAACATAAAATTTCTTTTTTCAGGCTGCAAAGATACATTATAATTTCACAAATACTTTATTTGCCGACTGCTAATATCCACGAACCTTTGGCAGAAGCATCTTTCAGAAGTTCTCCCCGTATCTTTAATGCTTCCTCGAATGATTCACTATAATGTGTATAAATATAGTGGTAATACGTTTTGTCATCAAAAAGATAATTAGCCTCATACCCTTTTTTGTTCAGCGCATCTATGAGCCTGATGACGCTTTCGGAATTATAATACACACCCACAATATTATAGTATCCGGGATCGGCATTATTGATTTGCAGATTGCGTACTTCGTTATCAGAAATAGTGGTGGTTACCCCTTGTTTTTCGAGTGCTTCGGCTACATCGGTATTCTCCATTTTTTCGGGTGGACGTGAGCTGTTAGAAGCCACTGCAGCAGTTGCAGCATTGGTTGTTTCTATAGCAAGCGCATTGAAAAACGAAAATACTTTATCCGAAGCCGGAATGATTTTCATCTGCAACGCTTTATCTCCTACAGGCAAAGCGTGATAGGTACTGAAATCAATATCATACAAGTCAAAACCCAATGTATTTTTAGCGCTTGGATTGCGAGCTGTTACTATATCGTTGTTACGAGTGATGCTACTATTGAAAAAATCATCTTTATCACGATTTTTTTCCATCAAAAAGAATGTGCTGTTACCTTGAGGGAAATGTCCAACTATCTTATCGCCTGTGATGTTTCGGTCACCATCAAGTGCCGCCCCGATAAAGCGAGCTTTGGGACTATTACTGGCAGGAATCGTAAATTCGCCAAAATTCAAGTTGATACTCTGAGCCGAAAACCCATCAAAAGTTGTGATACGCTTGGGAGAAGCTCCGTTCTCTTCGTAAATAAACACCAAAATCCACCCTGCAGCGGCTCCTCCTGCTACATCTCCCACGGCTGCATTTACATTTCCTACGAAATATTCGCCTTGTATGCTCGATTGGTTTTTGACAAGTTCGGTTACATCTGCATACGCTACATAAGGGTCTGCTCCTTTGAAATCAACGTTGTTAAACGCATAAAATCCATCAAAAATAATCGTCCCCGACACAGGCGTATATTGGTTTTGCGAAGGTAGTTTTAACAATACCGAAGCGGGATTATTACGGTTTTTGTCGGTTATTTCGATACCTTTATTACCATTTCTTGCACCTGACGCATACGGATAAGTAGCTGCCCAGTACAACCCTGCATATTTCAACGAAAATCCTTTATCGCTGACAATGCGCAGTGTAGCACTACTCGACGAATAGGTATTCTGATTGTTATCCACATCAATATACTTCATCGTAAAATGGTCGTTCAGCTTAGCTTTGGACGACACATCATCGTACGGCGTATTGGGTTTGTCCCGTGATTCTTCCCTGTTCAAGATACTGTTGCCTATCACGACAATATCGCCTCTAACCTCTTCATTAAACCGCTTCTTAAAATCGGATGCGTTTTGGGCTACCAAAACCCCCGAAAAAAGTAAGCTACATATTCCTGCTACACAAAACTGTTTCATAGTATTTTTTTTATGCTTTGCCTATTTAACATTTCTTTATATCTCCAAGGCGAAGATAATTAAAATACTTTAAATGGGCAAGACTAAAGAATGTAAAAACCTAATAATTAACTTGAGTTAACTTTTTTTAATCTCGTAAGGCTTTTGCTGTGTTGGCAATTCTATCTTTTTACATACAGAATCCAAGCGTCTTTAAATGCTTCATGATTTCTTAGCTGTTCTATTTTTCCTAATGCGTCTTCAAGAGAGGTGTATCGGTTGGTATATACATAGTTCAGAAACTCTTCTTTTATGTGAATATATGAGGCTTCAATTCCTTTTTCTTTTGCTTTTTCCGTCAACTTCCGCACGTTGCTCATGTTCAAGAATACGCCTATTATGGTGTAATATCCAGACTCAACTTCTGCTGTTTCAGTTGTTTTGACAACTGTTTCCCGCTCTTCGGGAACGATTTCCATTTTTGCAATGGCAATATCGGATGCTGCCGGCTGGCTTTCAATTTGGAGTGCCGTGTGATACAGATAATACCTGTCATTCGTCCGTGCGAAGGTAAGGTACAGTTCTTCCGACGAATGCGGAATTACGTCATGAGCTGCATCTTTTATCTGCCGGTCAAAAATATCAAATCCCAACGTATTGCTACTTGACGGCGTGCGTCCTTGCTGGTATTCGTCATCACGGGTAATGCTGCTATTGAAAAAATTGCGTTGCGGACGGATGGCACTTGAGAGCGTTACTTTTCCTACGCCTTCCGGTGATGACAGGAATACTTGGTCGCCACTCATTTTCATATCTCCCTCAATAGCGGCACCGAGTATACGGATATCAAAATTGCCACTTTCCGGTATTTTAAATCCGCTGAAAACCAAACTTTTTTCTTCTTTATGCATCGGCAGGAAACCGTCATACGAGATGATTTTTTTCAGCGCACTGACCCGCTCACGGTATACCAACACGAGCGACCACCCTGCCGAAGAACCGCCTTCCACCGAACCGTTGGCTGCCCGCACATTTGCCACCGTATATTCGCCATGCATATCTTCTAATCCTGCTACCAAATCCGTTACGTCGGCATAGCACACATAAGGAGCAGTCGTGGCTTGGGCTTCGTCATTGATGCCGTCATGCAGTACCTCGCCCTTTACCGTCCGGTAGGTTCCGCCCGGCAATTTCAACCATACTTCATCAACCGGAAGCCGTTCCTCATCGGTTATTTTTATTTTCCCTTTCGCAAATGTACCTTCTTTATAAGGATATGTTCCTGCCCAATACAGCCCTGCATACGCAATCGTTTTCTGTCCTTCTTTATCTTTTTCAAAAGTGGCACTGCTTGACGAAAACGTTTGTGGGTCGCCGTCAATGTCAATATACTTCATGTACATTTCATCATTACTCCTGGCATCTTTCCCGGTAATGTTGTAAGGCTCGTTAGCCGTGGCATTTTTCTCTTCTCTGTTTAAAATATGGTTACCAATTACCTTGATTTCGCCCGTCAAAAAATCTTGGTAGCGTATCTTGAAATCATCTGAAACTTGTGCGTTTGCCCATTGGCATACGGCAATTACAATAAAAAGTGGTAGTATTTTTATTTTCATAATGTAATAATTTTAGCAAAAATACAGATCATTCTGCTTTCGGCAAAAATAATACCATAAAATTATTATATTCCTTTTTCTCCTCATGGAATAGCTTAATGAAAAAATATCGGCATTTGTTTCGTTTAGCGTGAGTTTGATACAAGAAAAATACCGGAAAACATCAGTTCTTCACATACAGCACCCAAGCCTCTGAAAACACAGGGTGTGCCTTCAATTCTTCACATTTCGCGAAAGCTTCGTCCAACGTATCATAACGGTTCGTGTATACGAAGTACATTCCCTCTTTCGGGATGTAAAAAGACTTGGCAGTGCATCCTGTTTCTGCCAAAGCATTTGAAATTTTCTGAATATTGTTCTCGTTCATGAATACGCCTACCACGTTATAATAACCTGCCGGGACATCTTTGGTCGTAATTCTGTAAACGTTAATCTTAGCACCGCTTTCCACAATATTGGTTTCTATCTGCAAGGCAGTCAAAAATAAATGGTATCTGTCTTTGCTTTTGGTAAACAACAGTTTCAATTGCTGGTTGTTCTCTTTGAATAGAAATTCTCTCGGATTATTGATTTTCAACTGAAAAATATCAAACCCGAGCGTGTTTTTACTGTTAGGATTTCGGTCATCTACATAGTTTCCGTCTCTGGAAATGGTGCTGTTGAAAAAATTATGTTTTGGGCGTATGGGACTTTGCAATGTAATCCCGTTATCGGGAGTGTTCGTGTAAATATCCACTCGGTTGCCCGTCATGTTCAAGTCGGCTTCAAGTGCTGCCCCCAAGAGCTGCAAATCAAAATCATCATTATCCGGCACGCTGAATCCTGTGAAATCCAGCACTTTATCCTCTCTGTATACTGATGAAAATCCGTCATACGAAATGATTTTTTTCAACGAGCTTTGACTGTCCCTATACACAAACACCAACGCCCAGCCCGCCGAAGTACCACCTTCGATAACTCCGTTGGTCGCCCTGACATTGGCAACGGTATATTCTCCTTCAAGTCCCTCATTGCCAGCTAATAGTTCCGTTACATCAGCGTAATACAAGTACGGAGCCGAAACTCTTTTACCAAAGCCGTCATACACCGCTTCGCCTTTCACTTTTGTGTAGAACGTGTCATCCGGCTTTTTGAACAGAACGGTATCGGGATTTTCCCGTCCGGCATCCGTCGGTTTGAATTTTCGCTTCCTAACCTTAGCACCTTCATTGTACGGATACGTTGCCGTCCAATACAACCCTGCGTACACGACGGATTTGTCTACGCCTGATTTATCTGCAAAAGTAGCACTGCTTGACGAAAAGGTGGTTGGGTCATCATCAATATCAATGTAACGCATAAAGTGTTCATCATTGCTTTTGGCTTTTTTGCTGACGATGTTATACGGAACATTGGCATTGCCGTCTTTGCCGTCACGGCTCAGAATAGCATTGCCGATAATACGGATTTCACCATGCAAAAACGTTTGATACCGAATTGAAAAATCCGTCGCTTCTTGTGCGGTCAATAAATGTGGCAGCAACCAAAGACTTATAAAATATAACACATGTATTTTCATTTTGCAGATTTTAATTCTTTATAGGAATATTTAACCGCAAAAAGTATACCCCTTCTTATATAAAATACCTAAATGGTTCAGAAAAAATGTTATCTATTTCCAAATATCCTACTCCCTATCCGCACCATTGTGCTTCCGCATTCTACCGCTATCGGGTAATCATCGCTCATCCCCATGGAGAGGATTTGAATATCCAACAAAGGATTTTTTATGTTCTTCAACCGGTCGAACATCCGCTGAAGATTACCGAATTCGGTTCTAACTTGCTCGCGGTCGTCCGTAAAGGTCGCCATTCCCATTAATCCTTTTATTTTTATATTTTTGAAATTTACAAACTCCTCATTCTCAATCAATTGATACAGCTCAGTTTCATCAAATCCAAATTTCGTGTCCTCATCAGCGATGTGTACTTGCAGCAAACAGTCGATAACCCGTTCATTTTTAGCCGCTTGTTTATTGATTTCTTCGAGTAACCGCAGGCTGTCCACCCCGTGAATAAGCGATACATAAGGCGCCATATACTTTACTTTGTTCCGCTGTACATGCCCAATCATGTGCCACCGGATGTCGGCAGGGAGTTGCGAATGCTTATCGGTCATTTCCTGAATTTTGCTTTCGCCAAATACGCGTTGTCCCGCCTGGTAAGCCTCCCGAATATCGGCAACAGATTTGAATTTTGACACTGCTACCAAAGTTACATCCTTGGGCAATTCATTTTTTAGTATATTGATATTCCGAGCAATAGACATACGTTACAGTTTTTCAACAATTTGTTTTGCCACCCGAAGCGCTTCTGTACCTTGCTCCAACGTTACCACAGGCGTAGTATTATTGCGTATCGCATCGGCAAAAGTTTCTAACTCGTCCAAAATGGCGTTATTAGCACTAATTTCGGGATTTTCAAAATAGATTTGCTTTTTGATGCCTTCCGCATTTTGCAATATCATATCAAAATCGCCCGGCACTTCAGGAGCATCTTTCATTTTTACGACTTCTACTTTTTTCTCTAAAAAATCAACAGAAATATAGGCGTCTTTTTGAAAAAATCTGGATTTACGCATATTTTTCAATGAAATACGGCTTGCGGTAAGGTTTGCGACACAACCGTTCTCAAACTCAATCCGGGCATTGGCAATATCGGGCGACTGGCTGATTACGAGCGTTCCGCTTGCCGAAATGTGTTTCACCTTGGATTTTACGACGCTCAATATCGCATCAATATCATGTATCATCAAATCGAGAACCACAGGAACATCCGTACCCCGCGGATTGAACTCTGCCAAACGATGGGCTTCGATGAACATTGGGTTGGTAATCGTATCTTTGACCGCCAAAAACGCAGGATTGAACCGCTCTACATGCCCGACTTGCCCTTTCACACCGTATTTTTTCGCCAAAGCGATAATTTTTTCCGCCTCTTCTACCGTATTGGCTATGGGTTTTTCTATAAAAAGATGTTTGCCGCTCGAGATAATCGTTTCGGCACATTCGTAATGATTGAGCGTAGGCGTAACCACATCGACCATATCGCAGGCCTGCACCAACGCTTCCACCGAATCGAATGCTGTATATCCAAATTCGGTTGCTACTTTCTGCGCATTTTCACGGTCGGGGTCGTAAAAACCGACTAATTCGTAGTTGTCGGATTGGTTTAGGAGCCGAAGATGTATTTTGCCAAGATGCCCGGCTCCCAATACGCCTGCTTTTAATTTCATCATTTGATAGATTATTGGAGTTGTACAAATTATAAACTACTTACTTAACGGCACGAAATATTTTACAATGTTGATTTTCAAATAAATATCCCTACAATTAATTTTATGTAGCAAAGATACGTTTTTTTTCACTACTAACCGACTAAAAAAACGTAAGGAACTGGCCGTTTGAACTAACTATTTATTTTTTTACGTCTTTTTGATTCACTAAAGCAATCCGCTAAATAAAATTTTGCCGCCAAATTAATTCAACATAACATACTGATTTTCATACTACTATTCCACAGTTGTACCTTTATTTACGAATGTTATGACTTTATATTTTACAATTATTGTACATTTGTTACGTAAATAAAGATGTTACCCCCTCTGAAAAATGAAAACACTACAAGAACGCGACCTCGAACACCTTTGGCATCCTTACACACAGCACCAAACCGCCCATCCGCCGATAGCTATCGTCAAAGCGAAAGATGCTTTGCTGTGGGACGAAAACGGCGAGGAATATATTGACGCTATCGCCAGTTGGTGGGTCAATCCGTACGGACATGCCAATGAAGCCTTGGCTCGGGCGGCTTACCAACAGCTTACGCAACTGGAACACGTACTTTTTGGCGGTTTTACGCACGAACCTGCAATTCGTTTAGCTGAAAAATTAATTTCTATACTGCCTAGCAATCAGCAGAAAATATTTTTTTCTGACAACGGCTCTACGGCGATAGAAGTCGCGATAAAAATGGCGATACAATATTTTTATAACCAGAATGAAAAACGGCACGTTATCATTGCCTTTGAAGAGGCTTTTCACGGCGATACGTTTGCGGCAATGGCAGCTTCGGGAATCTCGTTTTTTACAGAAGCATTTAAAAATCAACTACTTGAAGTCGTGAGGATTCCTGTTCCCTTTGAAGGGAAAGAAGAAGTTTCTTGCCAAGCATTGGAAAATGCGATTGCAAAATATAATCCCGCTGCGTTTATCTTCGAGCCGTTAGTACAAGGTGCGGCAGGAATGAAAATGCACGCCCCCGAGGCGTTGGACAAGCTTATCGATAGTTGCCGCAAAGCCAATGTACTAACCATCGCCGACGAAGTGATGACAGGATTTGGAAAAACCGGTAAACCATTCGCTTGCAATTACTTAACAGAGAAACCCGACATCGTTTGCCTGTCAAAAGCGCTTACAGGAGGTACCGTTCCTCTTGCTGTAACTTCTTCAACTCAAATGATTTACGATGCTTTTTTGAGTGAGGATGTAAACAAAGCTCTTTTTCACGGACATACATTTATGGCAAATCCTACGGGCTGTGCGATTGCTCTGGAAGCCATCCGTTTGCTCGAAAGTGATGTGATGCAACAAAACATTTCACGCATCAAGAACAAACATCTTGATTTTATTAAAAAAATAGAAAATAATCCTAAAACAGAAAACCCTCGCCTGCTAGGAGTTATTTTAGCTTTTGAAATAAAATCTTCAAAAAAAACAGACTATTACGGCGAAATCCGCAATCAATTATATGATTTTTTCATCAGTAAAGGAGTTTTATTGCGTCCCGTAGGCAACACGGTGTATGTACTTCCACCGTATATTATTACCAACCGGCAATTGCAAACGATTTACGATGCGTTGGAGGAAGCTATTGAGCGGTTCGGAATAGCTTAAATTATTTATTTTCAGACTCTATCGCTTCCAGTTTTGTAATGGCAATTGCAGCGAGTAAGTCTTTGGTTTCTATGTGTTTGAGGTCTTTGTTAGAAAAATATTGGATTTGCGAATCTTCAGAATAATTATACAGCTTCCATTTCCGTTTGTGATATTCGAGAGCGGTTAGGTTTTCAATCCAATCCCCCGAATTAAGATACAAACACGTGCCTTTTTTACTTGTTTTTCGGACGATTTGTGGTTGATGTATATGTCCGCATATCACATATTTGTAACCGTTTTCGATAGCCAAATCGGCGGCGGCTTTTTCAAAATCACCGATGTACTTAACCGCTTTTTTTACGCTGTTTTTTATTTTTTTAGAAAGCGAATATTTCTCCCTTCCCAACGACAGTAAAACCCTGTTAACCAAACCATTAATAAGAATAAGGAAGTCATATCCCCAACCGCCGAGTTTGGCTATCCACTTGGCATGCTGTATGGACGCATCAAAAATATCGCCATGGAAAAACCAGGCTTTTTTACCGTCAAGCTCTAATACCAATTTATCCAAAATGGATATTTTTCCGATAGTAACATCGCTGAATTTTCGTAGCATCTCATCGTGATTTCCCGTAAGGTAAAATACCTCTGTGCCTTTGGCAGAAAGGTCGAGTATTTTCTTGAGAACCAACATGTGCGATTTCGGAAAATAACTCTTGCGGAACTGCCATATATCAATGATATCACCGTTGAGAATGAGCTTCTTAGGATGAATGCTATTGAGATAAGAGAACAATTCATTGGCTTGCGAACCAAATGTTCCAAGATGTGTATCCGAAATGACAACCAGGTCTACTTTTCTTTTCTTCACGATTTATTTTTATAGGCAAAGAAAAACGTTGTATATTACCTGAATATTACTGAAATATGATGTTTATTT
>JAUNTM010000091.1 GCA_030538675.1 Capnocytophaga sp. | reverse complement strand
AAATTCCCAAATTTTCAAATTCCCAAATTACCTCATTTCCAAAATATTGTACCGACACTTATCCGAGTTGTTTTTTCAGAAAATGATACAACAACCGAACGCCGAAACCTGTCGCTCCGGATTTGTAATAACGATAGGATGTACTAAGAAATGCAGGGCCTGCAATATCCAAATGCAACCACGGATAATCCGTGAATTTTTCTAAAAATTTGCCTGCTGATGAAGCGCCGCCCTCTGGATTTCCCAAATTTTTAAAATCTGCGATAGGCGATTTCAAATCTTCTGAAAATTCATCCCAAAATGGAAATTCTACCAATCGCTCGTACACTTCATTACCTACAAGCATGAGTGATTTTTTGGTATATTCGTCAGCATTTCCCATCATCGCAGCCCCGTAATGCCCCGTAACCCGTGCAGCGGCTCCTGTAAGCGTTGCCAAATCAATGACTAACTTAGGCAAAAAACGTTGTGCATACACCAAAGCGTCTGCCAGAATAAGGCGTCCTTCGGCATCGGTATTTTTCACTTCGACCGTCATTCCGTTCATCATCGTAAGAACATCATCGGAAACCATTGCAGTCGGATTAATACGATTGTCGGTTGCGGGGATCAATCCGATGACATACACGGGCAATTTATTTTGGGCAACAGCACAAAATAGCCCTGCCACTGCCGCTCCGCCTGCCATGTCCGATTTCATGGTATCCATGTAACTCCCAGGCTTGATGTTGTAACCGCCTGTATCGTACACTACACCTTTGCCTACCAACACAAAAGGTTGTTTGTTTACAGCATTTTCGGGCTTCCATGTAAGAATATTGAATGTTGGAGGCACATCGCTACCAGCATTCACCCCCAGCAAACCACCCATATTGAGCGTTGTGATTTGCTGTTTGTTAAGCACATTCACATCAAAACCAAACTCATTACCCAGCACCAAAAGTTCTTCCGAAAAGCGGATCGTATTGAGTGTCGAAACAGGTTCGTTGACCAAATTTCTTGCCACATTGACTGATTGGACAAGCGTATCCAATTCGTACAAGTCTTCTGCCGGAAGTGGCAAATACAACGAAAAATCGGAAAAAGATGCTTTTTCAAACGTTTTGTACTTCAGAAATTGATAATTGCTGATGAGCATTCCCTCAACCAACATCCGCGTATGGACATCGGACAAGACGCTATAAAACCTCACCGCCCGATATTCTTCTCTTGCCAACACGCCCAACAAATCATGTCCTGACAAGCGCAATTTTTCACAAAAAACAGCATCCGAAGCCACCTCTTCAGGCAATAAAACGAGAATGATAGGTTTTTCGAGAAAAGGAATGTTAATAGCTATGTTTTTGTTTTTTGTAAAATATTTTTGGGCATAACTGCGTAACCCCACAGGCAGGTCGGCCGGCATTTTTGCTACATATACATCCACATCGCTAGTGATGTTTTGTTCGTTTTTTAGTGCGATTAGTTTCATAAAGATGTGCTTGAATTGGGTTAGTCAGCCTTATCTACGACAACTTCTTCTGTGGTAACTTCCTCCTCAAGAAATCCTTTGTCAAGCAATATATTGTACCATTGGATGATTTTACGGATGTCACTCGCATACACTCTTTCCTCGTCATAATTGGGCAAAACACCGAAGAAATATTCTTCAAGAGTGTCTTTGCTGTCTTTATGATTTACGGACGTATTTCCATTATTTTCTTTTTCTTTAATAGCCTTAAAAACCTCATTAAGAGGCACTTCTTTTTCCAATGTATAAATAGCAATTTCCGAAAGAAGACTTACATTATGGCGTATACTTACTGTAATTCGTTTATTATCAAGCAATGATGTCGCCAAAAAACCTGTACGGGTTTGTGATTCTAAATGAAAAAGTCCGGGTTTGCCCGAAATGGTCAATATTTTTTCTAATTTCATATTTTAAAAATAAGTTTTTGTAACAAATTAATTTCTTGATTTTTTAGCATTTGGGAAACGCATCCGATAATCGACATCGACTTTCCCTTTGCTGATGTTGGACAGCTTTCCGTTGAGGATGCGTTTTTTGAAAGACGATAGTTTGTCCGTAAACAAAATCCCCTCGATATGGTCGTACTCATGTTGTACCACCCGTGCCGCAAGTCCGCTGAGAGCCAGTGTTTGCGGTTGAAAATTTTCGTCAAAATATTCGATGGTAAGGTCGGCATGGCGGCGTACATCTTCACGCACTCCGGGGATGCTTAGGCAGCCTTCGTTGAATGCCCATATCTCGCCGGTTTCGCTTGTGATGCGAGCATTGATAAACGTTTTCCGAAAATCCTGCAAAAACTTTTTTTCATCTTCGCTTAGGTCATCATCCTCGCTAAAAGGTTTTGTGTCAATCACAAAAAGACGTATCGGAAGCCCGATTTGCGGCGCTGCCAATCCCACGCCGTGGCTGGCTTCCATCGTTTCGTACATATTGGCAATAAGCTCGGCAAGATTAGGATAATCCGTCGTGATGTCAGTGCAAATTTTGCGTAGCACAGGGTCGCCATAAGCTACAATAGGTAGTGTCATATCGTTGTCAGTTTGAATACGTTATCGTTTTTATTACTTTAAAACGGGCTAATGTATTTCCAAAGAAAAATCAGCATTCGGCAAAAATACTATTTTTTTTACCATTCTCTCCGTATTTTATTTTCATAAAAGAAGATTTGGCAGAAATCCTCTTTAAGCATTCTCTACGCAATGTTGTTTTATTTGTAGATAACCAGCTTCTGCCCAATCCGTATATTATTGTTTTTCAGATTATTCCACCGTTTGAGATTGGTTACCGTTACCCCATGCCGTATGGCAATTTTGCCGAGTACGTCGCCGCTTTTTACTTTGTAGACAATCTTATTGCCGCCACCGCCTGCATATTGGTTTCCTTTGACCAATTCGGGGAGTGGCTTTTCGCGTTTGGCGATTTCTTCATCGATGTACGAATACACCAATCCTTCGTTGGCAACAAATTTTCCGATTTCGCCCAACGGCAACCGCAAGCCGTATTCTTTGCCTTCCACGTACGGAACTACATCAAGCTGATACGACGGATTGAAAAACTGTATCTCCTTGATATCCATACCGGTAAGCTCGGCAATATTTTTAAAAGGCACCGCTTGGCGGACACGAATGGTATCGGTTTCAAAATGGTGGTTATCACGCTTTTGCGGATTAAATCCGTGTTCGGTAGCGTACTCAAAAATGTAAAGTGTTGCCAGAAATGCAGGCACGTAACCGGCGGTTTCGCGTGGCAGATACGGACGCAAGTTCCAATAATTCTGCTTCCCGTCGGAACGCCGCATGGCTTTGGTAACGTTACCGGGACCGGAATTATAGGCGGCAAGCACCAAATCCCAATCGCCGAAAATTTCGTACAGTTTGCTCAAATAGCGTGCGGCGGCTTTGGTGGAACGCACAGGGTCGCTGCGTTCGTCCACGTAATTATTGACTTCAAGTCCGTACATTTTGCCGGTAGCGTACATAAACTGCCACAAACCCGTAGCCCCCATCGGCGAGCGTGCCTTGGGGTTCAATGCCGACTCCACAATGGCTAAGTACTTCATTTCCAAAGGAATTTTCTTCGCACTCATTTCTTGCTCGAACATCGGGAAGTAATAATCGCTGAGGCTCATCAGGCGTTCGAGTGAGTTTCTCCGATTTTTTAAAAATGATTTGATGACGCGTTCCAAAATCGGGTTGTATTCGATATGAAAAGGCGTTTTCTGGTTAAGAAGTTCCAAACGTTCTTTGAGCAATTCGGTAGGCAATTCCTCATAAGCAACATCAATAGTAGGTTCATTTTTAACAGCTTCGCTCATCTGATAAAAAAGGTCGGAATTGGTAAGCTCGTTAAGCCATTTTTTATCGTAACCTTCAGCTTGCTGATGGTCTTTTAGTACAAAAATACCGTCTTTTTTAATGTAAACATCGCCGATATTGTCATCTATATGGTCGAGAATGTCGATAGATTTCTGCTCGATATCGGAAATTGTATCTTTGGAAACCTCTGTATCTTTTTGAGCGAATGATAGTTGCGTTGTCGCAAAAGCGAACATCAAAAATATGGTAGAAATTATTTTGTCATACATAGTAAAACTGTTTTTCAATCTGCAAAAATCGAAACTTAAATCGGATTTGGCAACTATTTGTTTGTTAAAAAACCGCTTGCTTATTCAAAAAAAATAAGCAAACGGTTTTTATATATTATTTCACAGAGTCATTACGCTATTTTTTGATGTCAATAACAGATTCGATTAAAAACCGTATAAACTACAACTACCACAACTTATTGATAATCGCATGAACATCGAGCAACAGCACGCTGAATACACCCATTACCAACAAAATTTTCAGTAAGTTATGAAGCAAAAGATAGGTTTTCAGGTTTTTGTTTATCCATAGCATCATCACAAAAAACACTAAAAATACCGCCACAAACAGCACGTAATACGCCATAAATCCTATCCGGAAGTAAAATATAAGAACATATATAGGTACAAAACACAGCACCGCCATCACTGTAATGCCAATTTTAGAAATCCGTTCGCCGTAACGCACCGGTACGGTACGGTAATTATGCGTAAGGTCGCCCGGTAAATTTTCCAAATCTTTAATAAATTCTTTGATTAAAATCAGCAAAAAAAGTAAGGTAGCGTGTACGAAAATAATCGTATCAAAATTTTTATAGTAAATGAAAACCGCAAAAAACGGCGTAATCGAGAGAAAAGCCGATGTAATATTTCCCACAAACGGAATTTTTTTCAGCCGGTGCGAATACAACCACATCCCGAAAATATACCCCGAAAAAAAGAGTATCGCCCGAAACGAAACGTAGCCCGCCACGAAAATCGAGAAAAAATTAAACAAAAAATACACCGTAAGTTTTGTATTTTGGCTGACCAAGCGGTCAATCATCGACTTGAACGGCTTGTTGATAATATCTTTCTCAAAATCGTAAAAACTGTTAATGATATACCCGCCCGCAATGGCAAAAGCCCCCGCAAGGACGAGCATAAAAAGCTCATCGTCCAGCAGTACTTCCGTGAGGCTTTCGTTTTTGGCAAACACGAACATCGCCGCCAAATATTGGGCAATGCAAACCAGCAGAATATTATAACCGCGCACCACCGAAAACAACCCGATGAGCCTGAGAATGTTCCGTTTGGCAGATGGCGAAAGTTTCATCTAAAATTGATATACGACTTCCAATTTATGTCCTTTGAGGGCTTCTTTGGCTTTTTCCCAATTTTCGGTAAAACCGAGAATATAACCGCCACCGCCCGAACCGCAGAGTTTCAAAAAATAATCGCCCGTTTCGATGCCTTGCTTCCACAAAGCGTGGAACTCATTGGGAATCATTGGCTTGAAGTTATCCAAAACCACATCAGAGAGTTTTCTCACGTTCGCAAATAGTGATTTTACGTTTCCTTTCAGAAAATCGTCGATACAGGCATCGGTGTATTTTACGAATTTCGTTTTTATCATACTTTGGAAGCCTTCATTCTTCATGTTTTCCATAAAAATATGCACCATCGGGGCAGTTTCGCCAACGATGCCGCTGTCGAGCAGGAACACCGCTCCCGCTCCCGTTACCGATTGCGACGGAATGCCTGTCGGCTCGATGTGGTCTTTGGAATTGATGAGAATCGGCAGACTCAGATAGCTGTTGAGCGGGTCTAATCCCGATGACGTACCGTGAAAAAAGGATTCCATCAGTCCGAAAATCTGTTTGAGTTTCAGAAGTTTATCACGAGTGAGATTTTCAAGAACCGTAATTTTGCCGTGTGCGTAGCGGTCGTAAATGGCGGCAACCAAAGCCCCGCTACTGCCCACACCGTAACCTTGCGGAATGCTGCTGTCAAAATACATTCCGTCGGCGATATCGGCTTTGAGTTGGGCAATATCAAACGTTACGATTTCGGAGTTTTGGGCGGACATTTTTTCGAGATAATCGGCAAATCGCGATAAGGCTCCGTTGGATTTGCGAGCTTCGGATTGCTTATCTTCTTCGGCTTGGTCGTACATTTTCAACGCTCCGTTATAGAAATTATAAGGAATTGCCAATCCTTTGGAATCTTTAATAATTCCGTATTCGCCAAAAAGCAGAATTTTTGAGTAAAAAAGCGGTCCTTTCATTGTGTTATTTTTCATTTTTTGGGTTGAAAATACGGCGGATGAGCAATCCCCCGTAAGGGAAAATCTTTTTATAAGACAGGATTGTCGTTTTCCGAAATTTCGTCGCAAATGTACTGTTTGTTTTGACAATATACAACCAATTCATTCTTAATAAATTGTAAAACTTCATGTTGGTACTGTTGCGGATAGAGAACGTGTACATTTGCCCCGGCATCGAGCGTAAAACACACGGGGACGCTCGTTCGTTTGCGATATTCCCAAATTCGCTGGATAACTTCGAGCGTTTGCGGTTTTATCAAAATGAAATACGGCTGGCTGGTCATCATCATAGCATGCAGCGTAAGCGCCTCACTTTCAACGATTTTAATAAAATTATTCAAATCTCCTTCGGAAAATGCCTGCATAAGTTGGGTGATGTTGTCATGGGCTTGCGAAAACCGTTTTTCGGCATACGGATTGGAGTACATCAGGTTGTGCCCTTCGCTACTACTGACTTGTTTTTCGCCCTTGTCGATGAGCAAAACCGTGTCTTGAAACGTCTGAAACACAGGGTCTACCGAAAGCGGATACGGAATGCCGTAGAAATTGGAACTGCCGTCGATAAGCAGATGTTGCCCCCACACGACAATCCCCCCACGCACGCTGCGGCAAGCACTTCCCGAACCCATACGCGCTAAAAAAGAGGCTTTATTCCAAAAAAAATGGTCATTCATTTTGGGATATAATTTTTTCTCGATAAGCATCAAACACATCGACAAAGCCGCCATACTGCTCGCCGAGGAGGCAATCCCGCTGCTGTGCGGAAAGGAATTGGACGAGTATATCTCAAAACGATAGTCTTTTAAAAAAGGCATAAAAGATAAAATACGCTCAAAAAACGTTTCGATTTTCGGATGAAATGACGGTTTTGGTTCGCCCTCGAAAAAGAAATCAAACTGAAAATCGTCAGCGGGAGTGTCTAACAGACTGTAAACGACTTCTGTAGTTGTATGACAATTTTTCAGCGTAAAACTCACTGACGGGTTGGCGGGAATTTGCCCTGCGAATTTGCCCCAATATTTGACCAACGCTATATTGCTCGGCGACTGCCAATTCACCGTGCCGTCGGTTTCTTTGTGCGTGTATTTTTTTACAATAAAATCAGAATGGTTCATGCCTACTGTGTTTTGGGCAAAGATACGTCTTTGGAATCATCTTTCTTGACAAATATTTGATAAAGTTTTCTTTTATATTTTAGTTTATTTCATAACGGATAATAAAGGAAAGCAGTGTAACCAATGCTTTAATTCCCTCCCCCCCACCCCCGCTCCAAAAGAGAGGGGAGAAAAAGCCCAATACTATCCGAGTGGCTGGGGGTGAGGGCTCCCACGAAAATAAGGCACTAATAATCAACAGCTTGTTACATCGAACTCACGTTATTTACCACTTAATCAATCGCAAACAAAACCTCACCTGCCTACAAGCATAAAGTATTCACAATGAAATTTTGAAAAAAAAACCAAAACATTTTTTTTAGAAACAAAAAAATATCGTACCTTTCACGGTTTAAACTGTATCACTAAACATTTTCAACATGAAGAAACCTACGTTTTTACTCGCTACGGCATTGGCAATCGCTTTGGTCGGATGTCACGAAAACTCTACTCAAAAAAAAGATAACCAAATGGAAACCAACCCGTTATTAGTCGAAAGCATTTTGGACTACCAAGCCCCTGATTTTTCAAAAATCAATGATGCCGACTTCCGTCCTGCCCTATTGAGAGGCATGGAATTGCAATCCGAACGCGTGAAAGAAATCGCGGAAAATCCCGAAAGCCCCACGTTTGACAACACCATTCTCGCGCTGGAGAAAAGCGGTATCGAACTCGGACGTGCTTCGCGTGTATTCTCAGCATTGGCAGGGGCTCACACCAATGACACTATCAAAGCCATCCAAAAAGAATTAGCCCCAAAATTCGCCGCTCACAACGATGCCATTTACCTCAACGACGCTCTTTTCAACAGAGTGAAATCCGTTTATGAAAAACGCGAAACCCTGCAATTGGATGCCGAATCAAAAAAATTAGTCGAATATTATTTCGAAAATTTTGTCATCGCAGGAGCGAATCTCTCCGACGAACAAAAAGAAATCTTGAAAAAATACAATGCCGAAATCGCAGAATTGCAAACACAATTCAACCAAACCTTATTGGAAGCGAATAATGCCGCAGCACAATATTTCGACACTCCCGAGGCGCTTTCGGGACTCAGCCAGGGGCAAATCAACGGTATGAAAACCGATGACGGCAAGTGGAAAGTTGCTATTCTCAACACCACGCAACAGCCTCTTTTGGCGAGCCTTACAAACCGCAACACCCGCAAACAACTCTTCGAAGCCGCTTGGAACAGAGCTGACAGCGGTTCGCACAGCACACAGGAAATCATCAAAAAACTCGTAGCCGTAAGAGCGCAAAAAGGAAAACTCTTAGGATTTGCCAATTATGCCGAATGGAGTTTGCAAAAAACGATGGCAAAAACACCCGAAAACATCCATAATTTCTTCAAAGACCTCATCCCGGCAGCGACCGCCAAAGCTCGTGAAGAAGCGCAAGAAATCCAAAAAATGATACAATCCAGAGGCGAAAAATTCACCTTAGAACCTTACGATTGGAACTTTTACGCCGAACACGTCCGCAAAGCCAAATACGATTTGGACGAAAACGAAATCAAACCGTATTTCGAACTCAAAACCGTATTAGAAAAAGGCGTTTTCTTTGCCGCCGAAAAACTGTACGGCATCACCTTCAAGCAACGTACCGACCTGCCTGTTTATCATCCTGACGTATTAGTCTACGAACTTTTTGAAGAAGACGGCTCCAGTTTGGGACTCTTTTACGGTGATTTTTTCGCTCGCGACAGCAAACGTGGTGGTGCCTGGATGAGCAATTTCGTAGGACAATCAAAATTATTCGGCACAAAGCCCGTTATATATAATGTATGCAATTACACCAAACCTGCCGAAGGAGTTGCCGCATTGCTCACCTATGACGAAGTCGAAACGATGTTCCACGAATTCGGACACGCCCTGCACGGATTCTTTGCCGACCAACAATATCCGTCGCTTTCAGGCACCGCCGTTGCCCGTGATTTTGTAGAATTTCCATCACAATTCAACGAAAATTGGGCTCTTTATCCCGAAGTCCTCAAAAATTACGCACTCCATTACCAAACAGGCGAAGTCATTCCGCAATCGCTCATCGACAAAATCAAAAAAGCAGGCACTTTCAACCAAGGCTACAGCTTTACCGAAGTACTCGCAGCCGCCAATTTGGATTTGCAATGGCACACTATTTCCGCCGATGCAAGCATTGAGGATGTAAACGCATTCGAGAAAAAAGCCCTCGAAGACACCCGGCTTTTGCTCAACCAAGTTCCGCCACGTTACCGTTCCACCTACTTTGCCCATATTTTCGGCGGCGGATATGCTGCCGGTTACTATTCCTACCAATGGACGGAAATGCTGCACCACGATGCCTACCAATGGTTTGAAGAAAACGGAGGCATGACCCGTAAAAACGGACAGCGTATCCGCGACATGGTTCTCTCAAGAGGAAACACCCTCGATTACGAACAAATGTACGAAGCCTTTCGCGGCAAAGCACCAAGCATCGAACCGCTCCTTGTAGCCAGAGGTTTAAATTAATTTTTTTTAGGGCGTTCCCGCCACCGGCAAAAACCGTTTTTAAAGTAACAATTAGGTTTGGTGGCGGTCGGGCTTTCCGCTACAATACACTCGCGAAAACGCTTTTTTTGCTCGTCCTTCGGTGGCTTCCGCTGGTCGCCCCCGAGCGGTCGGCAAAAAATAGCGTTTCG
>JAUNTM010000090.1:6101-10010 GCA_030538675.1 Capnocytophaga sp. | reverse complement strand
CCCCTAAAAAAAGACAGCTTCCGTGAATGAAAACTGTCTTTTGGGGAATTACATAAAAAATGGCTGCCGATTAAAGGCTGTCTTTCGAAATCTGTTCGATGACTTCGGGGTTGAGCAACGTAGTGGTGTCGCCAAAACCAGAGGTGTCGTGCGAGGCGATTTTGCGTAATATACGCCGCATGATTTTTCCGCTTCGGGTACGTGGCAGTCCGGGTACGAACTGTATCTTGTCGAGCTTGGCGATTGCCCCGATTTTGTCGGAAATAATCTGGTTGATTTCTTTTCGCAGGTTGTCGAAGTTTCGCCCTTCGTCTTTGAGAATGACAAATCCGTAGAGGGCATTGCCTTTGACATCGTGCGGAAATCCTACAATGGCGGACTCGGACACGGCAGGATGCTCATTCACAGCATCTTCAATCGGGGCGGTACCGAGATTGTGTCCCGATACGATAATCACGTCATCGACACGCCCGGTGATGCGGAAATAGCCTACTTCATCGCGGAATGCTCCGTCGCCTGTGAAATATTTGTCGTCATACGTCGAAAAATAAGTTTCCACGTACCGCTGGTGGTTTCCGTAGATAGTTCGTGCCATCCCTGGCCACGGATGGGCGATGCAGAGGTGTCCGTCGACGGAATTGCTGGTTATTTCAGTCTTGTCTTCGCCCATCAGCACGGGAAAAATTCCGGGTAACGGCAAGGTCGCATACGTTGGTTTGGTAGGCGTGGCGAACGGAATGGGGGCTATCATGATGCCGCCCGTTTCGGTCTGCCACCAAGTGTCGGCTATCGGACAACGTTTCTTGCCGATGTGGTCATTGTACCAGTGCCATGCTTCTTCGTTGATAGGTTCGCCTACCGAGCCGAGTATTTTCAGTGATGAAAGGTCGTATTTTTCTACAAAATCAAGCGGTTGCTTGGCGAGCGAACGGATGGCGGTCGGAGCGGTATAGAATTGGGTAACTTTGTGTTTTTCAACAATTTCCCAAAACCGTCCGTAGTCTGGATACGAAGGGGCTCCTTCGAACATCACGGTCGTAGCGCCGTTGAGCAATGGACCATAAACGATGTAGCTGTGCCCGGTAATCCACCCGATGTCGGCGGTACACCAATAGATGTCGCCCGGCTTGTATTGGAATACATTAGTAAAGGTGAACGCACTGTACACCATGTAGCCGGCAGTGGTATGGACAATGCCCTTGGGCTTGCCTGTCGAACCTGATGTGTAGAGGATGAAGAGCATATCCTCGGCATCCATTACTTCGGGCTGACAGTAATTCAGAGCGTTTTCGAGCAGTGCCGCAAGCCAGATGTCGCGGTTGGCAACCATGTTTATTTCGCTATTGAGATGCTTGACAACGAGTACTTTTTCAACAGGATTGGCTTCTTTTAGGGCTTCGTCAACGATGGCTTTCAAATCAATCGTTTTGTCGCCCCGGACAGCTCCGTCGGAAGTGATGACCATTTTGCATTGGGCGTCGTTAATGCGGGTAGCGAGTGCGGTGGACGAAAATCCTGCAAACACTACCGAATGTACTGCCCCGATTCTGGCGCATGCCAATACAGCAACCGCTAATTCGGGAATCATCGGTAAATAAATACATACTCGGTCGCCTTTGCCGATGCCTTGTTCTTTGAGTACGTTTGCCATTTTGTTGACCCGCACCGAAAGTTCCCGATAGGTGATGTGCAGGGCTTCGTCCTTAGGGTTGTTGGGCTCCCAAATAATGGCGGTTTGGTCGGCTTTGTCTTCCAGATGGCGGTCGATACAATTGTCGGTGATGTTGAGTTTCGCTCCGCCAAACCATTCTACTTTATGGTTTTTCTTGTCCCATTCGAGTACCGAATCCCACCGTTTCCGCCAATAAAAATTATTGTTGGCAACGGTTTCCCAAAAATCAATCGGGTCATTCTTGGAAATGCGGTATACATCCATGTATTTGGCGAGCGAGTCGATGTTGTAATAGCGTTCTGCCAGTGCTTTTAGCGGGTCGTTGACGGGTTTCGTTCCTTGTGCGAAAGCTCCGATTTTGACCCTTCGGAATTTGTCCATCAGTTCGTCAATTGCCGGCGGATTGATAATCGCCGAAGGGATGCTGTATTTCTTTCCGTTGAGCATCCGCCGTATGACTTCTCTCAGGATATTACCGTCTTTGGTACGTGGCAGGCGTTTTACTTTGTAGACTTTGTTGGGAACGGCTATTTTCCCTAACTCATTGAGAACGAGATTTTGTATTTCTCTTTCAAAGGCTATCGAATCGTAAAACTCATATTCGCTTTTAGGGACAATGATAGCGATAGGCGTATTGCCTGTTTCACCATTTTCCAATCCTACCACGGCACACTCGTACACCGCAGGGTGCTTCATGATTTCGTTTTCGACAGTTTGTGCCGAGAGCATAATGCCCGATACCAAAAAGTGATCATCAACGCGCCCTGCGATGTGGTAAACGCCTTCGTCATTGACCGAACCGTATTTGGAGGTATTAAAATAATCGGGATATTGTGTAAAATATTCTCTTTGAAATAAATCATCGTTATCCAGAAATGTGAGTGCAAATCCGGGCGGAAGCGGTCTGTCAAGTACCAATACGCCTTCGTCATCGGCTTCTTCCACCGGTTTTTGGGTTTCTTCGGAAATTACGCTGATGCGGATGCCCGGCACGGCATATCCCAAGTCGGGCGTTGTGGTTTTTTCGGCATCCAAGCCAAAGCTGTGTGCCGCTACCGGTACGCCGGCTTCTTTCAAGAACCAATGATTGCTAACCGTAGTGCCGGGCAGCAGATTGTTGGTGTACTCGTACAACTCTAATTCACAGCGTTCGCCAGTAAAAAAGAGGTTTTTCAGACCCGACATCTTGTATTTTGCTACTGATTCGCCTTTCGGGTCTTTTAATTTTAACATTCGGAACAATGCCGGAGTCGTTATGAAATGGTTGATGCCGTGCTCGGAAATCAATTCCCACACGTCTTCCGGATCAATGGCTCCGCCCCGGTTTCCTTCGTGGATAATGGTAGTACAGCCGTGAATCAGCGGTGCGTAAACGCTGAAATTCGCTCCCATAACCGTATCCAAATTGGACGAAGTGAGGCAGATATCGCCCGGTGCTATGCCGTAGCTGTACTTCATGGCATACGCCAAACTCACGGCATAACCGCCTGTATCTCGGACAATTCCCCTGAATTTGCTGTCCCTATCACCCACAAATACAACCGATGACGGATGCGTGGAAGGAAGGATTTGGCATCCTCGCGGTTTCGATTTTTTTACTAATTCTTGGTAATCGACATCGTACTTTTTAACGTTGTTGTACGTTCCTAATTTGCGGTTGAAAACAATAACGTTTTGCGGCTTGAATTCCGATTTTTCAATAGCTTTATCCACTATCGGCTTGAAGGAAATAATGCGGTTGTTCTCAATGCCCGATGTGGCAGTGATGATGATTTTCGGTTTGACATATTCGATATACTTCCGCAAATCATGAACCGAGCCGCCGCCGTGCAAGTTCACGTGTACCGCCCCGATACGTGCACACGCCAGCATGCTGAACACCGCATGGGGAATCATCGGCATGTAAATCAATACGGTATCGCCCGACTGTACGCCGAGTCCGTCCAAACCGCCTGCCAAGCGTTCCACTTCGGCAAGCACTTCGCTGTAAGTGTACTCCAATTTTTGCTGGTATACGAGCGAATCATAAACCAATGCTTTTGCATTGCCGTATCCGTCTTCAACGTGCTTGTCCAACGCCAGATAACATAAATTGGTCTTTCCATTGGCAAACCATACTTCCTTCTCATCACCGTCCGTTGTCAAAGCTCGTTTGGGTTGGTCAAACCAACGGATGAGCCCGGACTGGCTCAACCAAAATTGCCCTTGATTTTCAGAACTTTCCTTTAAAAAATCAT
>JAUNTM010000090.1:0-6001 GCA_030538675.1 Capnocytophaga sp. | reverse complement strand
GACTGGCTCAACCAAAATTGCCCTTGATTTTCAGAACTTTCCTTTAAAAAATCATTGTATAGCATAGTTTTTTTGTATTTATATTTGCGGCTAAAGGTAAAAATATTTTTTAAAATACAATACTCCTACTTTTATTTTTTTCTTCAAAACGAAACGTATCTAAGCCTTTTATTCGAAAAAAAAGTATAAAACATTACGAATATAAAATCGTAAGTAATAGATTATCAGATAAATAAAATATAATATTTTTTAATTTTTTTAAACAGATTTTTTCATAAAAAAATTTTTTCTTTTTCTATGAAATAATATCTTTGCAAAAAAAATTATTTGCATGCGTATGAATTATTATTTTCGTTTTATCGTAGTTAGTCTGTTATTGCTTATAGCGATTGATGTATCTGCACAAAGCAAAATAAAAACCGCTAAAGGAAATCTTTCGGGAGATTCGAGTCCGAAAGGCTATACCTTGTCCGAAAGTTCGTCGTACAGTGATGATAGTCCGAGTTTTTTTGGAGAATTGGCAGCGACTTTTATTTTTCAGCTTTCGGTAGGACTCCTTTATTATACAGTTATCGAAACTCCGTTTGAGATGGATAAAGGAATGCACCATTCTACGCTGAATCCATATCCTTTCTACAACAAAAATAAAGGCGATTATCAGTATGCCGGCAGTGAATTTGTGCTGTGGCGTGCCGACATTTCAAACTATTATTTTTCTGAAAAAGGCAAAGTTAATACCAACCAGTTTAACACCCGCTTTCGTATCGGCGACCGCTTTGCTGTATCGGGAGCGTATACGCATATGAGCGAAAAACTCATCAACGAACCCAATCAAAAAATGGATATTTTATTCATTACTGCCGATTATTACCGAGTTCGTACGCCGCACGTGAACCTCTTATGGGGATTGGGCGCGGGATTTGTCGGGAATGAGGTCAGCCAATGGGGATTTGTCATCAATACAGGAGCGGAAATTTTCATTCGACCGTTTTCGATTGAGAGTGATTTGCGGTATGGAGCATTTCGTTTTGATAGTGTTTTGCTGTTTTCAGTAGGTCCAAAATTTCATTTCCGAAAATTTAATATAGGTGCTAAATACCAAAGCCACAACATCGGGCGGGTACACTTTTCGGGAATTAGTTTTGGTGGAGGCGTGAGTTTTTAACGGATAGCCCATAAGGAATGCCGACTCTTTTCAAATCAATTCAAATTGTGAAGTGTTCGAATTATACCAGAAGGCTTATTTATAAAAATAAAATTACTTAAACGGATGGTATCAGGACAATGAAAAAACGCCCAAAAGAGTGATTTGTCATCAAAAATCACTCTTTTAGGCGTTTTTTTCTTGAGACAATCTACTATTTTCTTTCAAAATACTGACGTTCAAGACTTTCTCTGTGGTCAGGATGCGCGATATTAATCATGGCTTTGATGCGTTCGTGTAGCGTTTTCCCGAACAGATACGCAACCCCATGTTCGGTAATAACATATTGTACATGCGAACGTGTGGTTACTACACCTGCACCTTGTTTCAAAAACGGACAAATACGGCTGATACCGTCTTTCGTAACCGATGGCAAAGCGATGATAGCTTTTCCGCCTTCGCTAAGTGATGCCCCACGCACAAAATCCATTTGTCCGCCTACCCCCGAGTACAAACGCGTCCCGATAGAGTCGGCACATACTTGCCCTGTAATATCTACTTCGATAGCCGAATTAATAGAAATCATTCGTGGATTGCGGCGGATGACAGCCGTATCATTCGTGAAAGAAGACTCTCGTAGTTCGATAAACGGATTGTCGTTGGCAAAATCGTATAAGCGTTGTGACCCAAGCATAAAAGTAGCCACCGATTTACCTTTGTTTACTTTCTTTTGAGAGCCGTTGATAACACCGTTTTCGATAAGGTCAAGAACGCCATCGGTAAGCAATTCGGTGTGAATACCAAGATTTTTGAGGTGTCCCATTTTTAAAAGTGCCGCATTTGGGATAGACCCAATACCCATTTGTATCGTACTGCCGTCATCAATAAGTTCCGCTACATACGACCCGATTTTGTTTTCCACATCGTTGGGTTCTTTTACTTTTTCGGTGTAAATAGGTGCGTTATGAGGCACAAGAAAATCTATTTCACTTACGTGCAATATACCGTCGCCAAATACGCGAGGCATTTGTTCGTTGACTTGTGCGATGATGATTTTTGCGTTGTGTATCGCTGATTTACAGGCCTCAACCGACACACCCATCGTACAATATCCATGCCGGTCAGGTGGCGACACTTGCACCAAAACCACATCAAGCGATATCAAATTCCGATTGAACAACAACGCCAAATCACTAAGAAAAATAGGCGTGTACGAACCATTGCCTGCCGTAAGCGTATGACGGACATTTTTAGCCAAAAAAAACGAATTGACATAAAAACTTTTACTATATTTCGGATCGGCATACGGAGCACTCCCCTCGGTATGAATGTGGCAAATCGTTACGTTACGCAATTCGTCGGCTCGTGCCGTAAGAGCTTCCACCAAATGCGAAGGAACAGCAGCCCCTCCATGCACATAAATAGTATTGTTATCCTGTATCACTTTGACAGCCTCATCGGCAGTAGTATAAATCCCCATAGTTCTAAAATTTATATTTTAAATAATAAAGCACGAAAATAACGTTTTTAAATATAAAAACAAAATTATTTGTATTTTATTTAAGAAAAGGAAGGGCTGCTAAACTTTCTTTCCCTGATGCATTCCGCAGATAATCTCTTGAAATATATAGGAATATAGGATTTCACACAACGATACAGATACAGAATAAAACCATTCTTCTTTAAAAAAATCGATATATGATTCTTATCTACACGCATTTTTTACAAAAACTTTCAGTATATAATAAATTATCATATTCAAAAAAAATAAATATATTTGCCAACAAAATTTTTATACAATTCAAGATGATTCGACACATTTTCTCGCTATTCTTTTTTATTTTTTCGATACCGTCCGTAGCACAAATCCAAGAAGAAATCCTTGATGAACTTATTCAGGAAACTATCAAAACTTTTGAAGTTCCGGGCATTTCTGTCGGGATTGTCAAAGACGGTAACGTAGTGTATTCCAAAGCGTTCGGCGTGCGTGCCGTCAATTCGCAAAAGCCGATGGAAACCCAAACGCTCGTGGGCATCGCCTCCAACTCCAAAGCGTTCACGGCGGTAGCGCTGGCGATGCTTGCCGACGACGAAAAACTCAAATGGGACGACAAAGTTACCGATTATATCCCCGAATTGGTGATGTACGATGCCTTCGTAACCCGTGAACTTACCATCCGCGACCTGATTACGCACCGCTCGGGATTGGGTTTGGGGCAGGGCGACCTGATGTTTTTCCCCGAAAATGACAAAGTCAGCATTCAAGATATTATCCGCAATGTCCGCTATTTGAAACCGAAACATTCGTTCCGCAGCAAATTCGACTACAATAATATAATGTATATCGTTGCCGGCGAGGTCATCAGCCGTGTATCGGGACTGAGTTGGGCGGAATTTATGGAAGAACGCATCTTCAAACCCGTAGGAATGCACGGCAGCCACGGTTCGTACCGCAGGGCTGTAAACGCCAAAGCCGAAAATCGCATCGAAGCACACGCACCAGAAGACGGCAAAGTAGTGCAAATTCCGCACGACTGGAACGAAACTGCCAACGCGGCAGGGGGCATCCTCTCCAATATCGAGGATATGAACCGTTGGGCGACCTGTCTACTCAACGGATTTACCACCGAAAACGGTCAAAAATTGGTTTCCGACAAGCAGATCCAACAGCTTTGGCAACTCCAGCAACCTATCGGGCTACAAGGTCCCGGTGCTTACAATTCAAACTTTTTCGGTTACGGATTGGGCTGGTTTCTCACCGATGTGAAAGGACATAAACAAGTCGCTCACACAGGCGGACTGGTCGGGACGGTTACGCAGTTCACCCTCATTCCCGACCTCAAACTCGGTATCACCGTACTGACCAACCAACAAAGCGGATTGGCATTTCACACCATAACCAACACCATTAAAGATAGTTATCTCGGTATCGAAAAACGAGACTGGCTGAAAGCCTACGGCGAAAGCAAGAAAAAAAATACCGAAGAAACCGATGCCGAAAAGAAAAAAGCCTACGATGCCGTTGCTGCATTTGCTAAAAAACCGGCATTGCAACTCGACCCGAAACAGGTCGTTGGGACGTACGCCGATGATTGGTTTGGCAATATCCACATCACCCATTCGGGGAAAAAGTACCGCATCGCATGTGAAAACTCGCCCTCGCTCAAAGGCGACCTGCTCCCCTACTCGCCCACGATTTTTATCGCCCGTTGGGACAACCGGAGCTATGATGCCGATGCGTATTTCATCATCACGTTCGACGAAAACGGCGATGCCCAAAAAGCAACGATGAAACCGATTTCAAAAATAACCGATTTCAGCTTTGATTTTCAAAATCTTAATTTGGTCAAAACAAAATAGTTATGACAAAAATTTTGTTGCTTTCGGATACGCATTCGCACATTGACGACCGTATTTTGGCGTATGCCTCCGAAGCAGACGAAGTGTGGCACGCTGGCGATTTCGGGTCGGTGGAAGTCATCGAAGCCCTTGGAAAAATCAAACCGCTACGAGGCGTGTACGGCAATATCGACGATGCCAAAATCCGGAGCATTTTTCCCGAAGTAAGCCGTTTCCGGTGTGAAGAAGTTGAGGTTTTGATGATTCATATCGGCGGTTATCCCAACAAATACACCGCTTTGGCGAAAAACGAAATCACGACATCGCCACCAAAAATATTCATTTCGGGGCATTCGCACATCCTTAAAGTGATGTACGACCCGAAGTTCCAATTACTGCACCTTAACCCCGGTGCGGCCGGGCAGTACGGTTGGCACAAAAAACGGACGATGCTACGGTTCGAAATCGACGGAAAGGAAATTAAAAATATGGAAATCATTGAATTAGGGGAAAAATAACGATTTCTCACGATTCGTAAATAAAGTATCAAAACGTTTTTGCCCAATCACTAAAAAAAATTACTTTTGTACCAATAAAATATTTATTTCAATGGAAATACCTTGGATTACCGTCAAAGAATACGACGATATTACGTATAAAAAACACAATGGCGTTGCCCGAATAGCGTTCAATCGTCCTGGAGTGCGCAACGCTTTTCGTCCCAAAACTACCTCTGAATTGCTTGATGCTTTCAAAAATGCTCATGAAGATACCTCAATAGGGGTCGTCCTACTTTCCGCCGAAGGGCCGTCGCCTAAAGACGGTGTGTGGAGCTTCTGTAGTGGTGGCGACCAAAAAGCACGTGGACATCAAGGCTACGTGGGCGAAGACGGCTATCACAGGCTTAATATCCTTGAAGTTCAACGGCTTATACGATTTATGCCCAAAGCCGTCATTGCGGTTGTGCCGGGCTGGGCAGTAGGTGGCGGACACTCGCTCCACGTAGTTTGCGACCTTACGCTGGCAAGCAAGGAACACGCTATTTTCAAGCAAACCGATGCTGATGTAACCAGTTTTGATGCGGGTTACGGTTCGGCATATTTGGCGAAAATGGTCGGACAAAAGAAAGCCCGTGAGATATTTTTCCTTGGCAGAAATTATTCCGCGCAAGAAGCCTACGAAATGGGAATGGTCAATGCCGTAATTCCGCATGCCGAACTTGAAGCAACTGCCTATCAATGGGCTCAAGAAATTTTAGAAAAATCGCCGACCTCCATCAAAATGCTCAAATTCGCGATGAACCTCACCGATGACGGCATGGTCGGGCAACAGGTTTTTGCCGGGGAAGCCACCCGTTTGGCGTATATGACCGATGAAGCCAAAGAAGGCAGAGATGCGTTCCTCGAAAAACGAAAACCTAATTTTGAAAAAAAATGGATTCCGTAGGGTTGCCTGCGGTGTTTGAAATAGTTTGAACGCTTCGCTGTTCGATTGCCTTCGGCGTTTGAAATGGTTTGA
>JAUNTM010000089.1:4511-10024 GCA_030538675.1 Capnocytophaga sp. | reverse complement strand
ATTTATTCCAATAAAGTTTTCAAAGTGGTTGATGACCGTGAAGAAAAAGGCATGTACGAACGAGGAGAAGATGCGAAAGACATTTTGCCGAAAATTGAGTACGAAAGTGAATTACAGCATAAGCTGCGTGAGATTTTCGGGATTGACATCGTTTTTCATTTTAAAGACGACAAACAACCTTTCGGATATACGCTGATTGACAATTCGACTGATACGGTTTACAAAGGCAGTGACATCTTGAAAATGAAAGATGTATTCCAATTTACGGAAGACACTATCGAAAAGAAAACCTTCGAACGGCTCAAATATTATAACCTGCGGACGGAGAACGAAAAGCAAATTATGTTGGACTTTTTTAAGAGAAAAGGGGTTGATGCTAAGGATTTTATGTTGTTTGAAAACAAGAGCTTTAAAGGCAAAAACAAAGAATTTCAAACCGTAAAAGGCGATGTTAAGGAATATGTTAAAAATCCGAAAAGCGACACCCCAATTTCGATTGTAAAAAATGAAGACGGAGATTTTTACGCCATTCACGAAAGGTATCATCAAGTGCATAAGCTCGAATATCTTATCGGACGTACAGCGTATGAGCGGTTTACCAATCCGGAAATGAATGCCAATAACGTTTCCCAAATGAGGGAACATCAGCACGTAGGTGAGGCTAATATTCTTGAAGACCTTGGTAGAGAACTTGAAAAAAATACCAGTGTCGGCAGAGATACCACCGAAGATGATTTGAAAAAAAGACGAAAAAAACGAAAATAAAATGATACTGACATTTGCCACCCAAAAAGGAGGCGTAGGTAAAACAACATTGGCGGTTGCATTCGCTAATTACCTGTCGCTCAAAAAAGAAAAAGTCAATGTGTTTGACTTCGATTATCAAAAATCTTTTTTCCAAAAATGGAAAGAAGATGAGGAACTGGAACTGCCAAAATTATACGAGGTAGAAGTTATTGATTTTGAAAGCGAAACCAAAATGGAATTTCAGCAATTGGCTGATATGAAATCAAGTGATGAAATCTACTTGTTTGATTTGGCGGGTACGTTAGATGAGCGGTATATGGATTTGCTCTATTACAGCGATTTTATCGTCATTCCGTTTGAATATTCGGATGTTTCCACGAAATCAACCCTTGTTTTCATCAACCTGTTGGGAATGATAGAAAGCGAAGCCACACGCATTTTTGTCCGTTCAAAATACGATAAAGGCTATTTCTACAAAAACCAAGAAGGTATGGATGCTGAAATCCGCAAGTACGGCAAACTGTTGGACACGCCTGTTTACAAACGAAACGTACTGCAAAGCATCAATACCCGAAAACTTTCATACGAACAACGCCTTGCCGTAGAACAAACATTTAAAGAGCTAACAGAATACATCAATGAGGTCAAAGAAATTACCGTTTAATATTCAGTTAAACCGGAAGTACAACGACATTAATGTCGATAATTTTTTGCAGGACTGGTGGGAAACCAAAGATAACCGCAGGGAAAGAATCATTTGTATGGATGATGAATTACACCTCGAAATGGGAAAATTCAGCACCTATGACATTGATATCAATGAAGTCATCGACATAGGATTACGTTATGCGTTGAGCAAAAAAGAATTCAGAGACATGCTCGCCCAAATCATCGACGAAAAAAAAGTATTTAGGCTCAATCCGGGCAATAGTAACGAAATTTTCTTATAAGTATGGGAACTTTTATAACAATCGTGGTCGTAATATATATTTTCTATTATGTAGGAAATATCATGTATGATTTATTTTTCAAAAAAGAAAAACTGCCGGAAGGTCAAGAGGATAAAAACGAATTTTCGTTGGCTCATATCAATGTAGAAGTTACCAATATTGATATGGAACAAGTCGAAGAAATGACAATGACATCGGGAATGGAAGCCGATGAAAGCGACATTTTCTCCGATGAAATACCGGAAGACGGCGATTTGGATTTGGAAAGTATAAAAAGGAAATTTGAAGAAGAGAATAATCTGCATTCCGACGAAACCAAAAATGATGAAAAACCTTCCGATGAAGAAAACACCGGAGGACAGAAAGTAGAAAACCCAATCAACAAAAAAGAAATATTGGAAGCGAGTAGAAAGCGGTTCAAAGATTTTATGAGTTTGGCGGAAACAAGCGTCCAAATGATAAAAACCGCCGATGGCGAAAAGCTATTCAAATCCACGATGAATTTCAATCCTAAATAACCTGTAAACATTTAATTTTTTACATATGTATTTCACTACAAATCAAACTTTGACAAGAAGAAAAATCATTCTCTTGTTCGTATTAGGAATCTGCGTATCCGCCCCTGTTCTCGCACAGGGTGCAGGAGCCATAACCGATGCTGCCAACAGCATTAAAACGTATTGGGGACCGCTCAAAAATCTGATAATGATGATTGGCGGTATCGTCGGGCTTATTGGCGGACTTCGGATTTACAACAAATGGACAAACGGCGACCAAGACATCAACAAAGAAATTCTCGGTTGGGGCGGTGCTTGTTTGTTCTTGATTTTAGTTCCCATTTTCGTAGGAGCATTTTTCGCATTAGATTAAAAAGCAAAATAAAAATGGGATTTTATCTATACAAGGGGTTGAAAAAGCCCCTTGTATTATTCGGATTAAAAGATAAGTATATCTATTACGCTTTAGGCTTTGCCGTAGGAGGTATTATTTGCATTGCAGCACTACCGTCTTTCATCGGTTTTATGGGCTTGCTTGTAGGAATTGCCGTTGGAGGAGGAGGTGTTTGGTACATCTTCAGACTGCAAGACACCAAAGGGCTGTATAACAAGAAAAAAAACAATGAAGAATTGCACATATTCTCTAAACGAATAACGCATAAATCTTTCAAAAAATGAAAACAAAAAGTTTTGACTTTCCATTTATCGGCTATGATTACGGTAAAGAACACGGTTGGAAATTCGATGTATTGATTGGTTCTTACGGGAATCCTGTTGTCGGCATCAAGATAAAAAACATTGTAGAGCAATATTCCGCAGACCCCGAAAGATACCAACGGTTTCATACGGTTTTGAACCAACTCATTGCTATTATAGGCGAAAACCATATCGTACAGAAAATAGATATTTTCTCAAAGAAAAAATATGCCGCCGAAAAAGAGAGAGAATTTCTTCAGCAGAAATATTCCGACCATTTCAACGGACGGATGTACAAAACCATTAATACAGTACTGCTATTTACCGATTTGGTCGCTAAAAAATATAAATTTTCTGAAAAAAATTACAAAGAGCTTCGCGATAAGTGCGAAAAAGTATTTATGCTTTTGGAGCAAAACGACTGCAGTCCCGAATGGCTTTTTGAAAAAGATTTTGAACATTATATCGCCGGGCAGCTTTCTATGAAATTTTCCAATCCGCCTGTGTTTAACAATATCAAATCGACCAGCGAACATTTGAGGATAGGAAGTTCTTACGTGAAAAGCATTTCATTCGTGGATGTAGAAAATATTGATTTGCCTAATGAAATCGAACCTTATTCGGTATTAGGAGGGAGTGGAAACGTATCGGATTTGGCAGTTGATAATTTTACGTTTCTCAATGAATTGGAAAATTACCAAACCATTATTTACAATCAGATTATTGCCATTCCCAACCAAGTACAACGCCAAAGGGATTTGCAAAAAAAGTTAAAAAAACATGATGGAGTTGCCAAAAGTGCCCCTTCAAATGCTATTGTAGCGGAAGAAATTCAAGAACTATTACAAGATATTGCCATGAATGGTCAGTTGGTTGTAGATGCCCATTTTTCATTAGTTTTTGCTACGGAAACGTTGGAAGAAATGGAAAAAATGGAATCGACCATTGAAAACAAACTGTTTACCAAAGGGATTATCGTGTCCAAGAACGCATATAACCAAATGGAACTCTTCCGGAGTGCGATAATTGGAAATTCCGTAGAACTAAAAGACTACGATTTATTCACAACGACAAGCGAAGCTGCCTTGTGTTTTTTTTTTAAAGAGAGCTATCCTGTAGATGAAAAATCCAATTTCTATTTGCGGTTTGCCGACCGGCAGGGCGTTCCGTTGAAAGTAGACACATCGGATTTGCCGTATCAAACAGGAAGGATAAACAACCGGAATAAATTTGTTTTGGGACCGTCGGGGAGTGGTAAATCATTTTTGATGAATAACATTGTAGAGCAATACCTTACCTACAATTATGATGTGGTCATCGTTGATACGGGCGATTCTTATTCCGGTACGTGTGCCTATAAAGGTGGTCGCTACGTACAATATACCGAAGAAAAGCCCATCACGATGAATCCCTTCGCCGTAAGTAAAGAAGAATTTAATATCGAAAAAACAGAATTTTTAACCAATTTGATTTTTCTCATTTGGCAAGGTGCAGATGCTACGATGACTCCAACACAGAAATCGGTACTGGATAATGCCCTTTTGTCATATTACCAACAATTTTATCAAGGCGGAACAGATTGGTATACTGAAAAAGATACAGAAGATTTAATCTTATACCTTAATAGATTCAATATCCACGTTGATGATTTTAACATAGAAAAGGAAACGCTGTATGATGTGTTAGGGCTTCCTTATGATGCCTCAACAGACGAAATAAAAGAAAGAGGACGCGAGCTCATCAAACAACACCATCCCGATAAAAACGTACACAACCCAGATTATAACAGCGATTATTTCTATCGGGTTTTTGAAGCGTATGACACTTTATCGGATGACGAAAAAAGAAAAATTTACAATGAAACTTCGGCATTGATTGTACTGAAGCAAGAGATTGCTACCGTTGAAAATACTGAAAATGAGGAATTAGAATTCGGACAAGCCGTAAGAAGAGAAGTTGTGAAACGTGTAAAAGAAATTAATGAAAAATTCCGTGTCCCTGCCCTATCATTCAACAGCTTTTATGAGTATTGCGAAAAATTCCTGCCGGTATATCTGAACAACAAAAACCATAAAATAACAGAAAGCGAATTCAATCTCAGAACGTTTCTCTTCGTGCTGAAAGACTTCTATAAAGGAGGAAGATACGGAACGACTTTAAACGAAAATGCCGATTCATCCCTGTTCTACGAGCCTTTTATCGTTTTTGAGATTGACAATGTAAAAGACAACCCGAAATTGTTCCCTATCGTAACGCTCATTATTATGGACACGTTCATTCAAAAAATGCGTCTGCGGAGCGACAGGCGGAAAGCTCTCATCATTGAGGAGGCGTGGAAAGCCATCGCTTCCAAGTTGATGGGCGGATATATTTTGTATCTGTATAAAACCGTTCGGAAGTTTTGGGGAGAAGCCGTTGTGGTTACGCAAGAATTGGACGATATTATCGGAAATGCAGTGGTCAAAGATTCTATCATCAACAACTCGGACACCTTCATTTTGCTCGACCAAACCAAATTCAAAGATAATTTCGACCGAATTGCAGCTCTGTTATCTCTGAATAAAGTAGAACAAAACAAAATATTTACAATCAACAACTTAGATAATAAATTCGGACGGGGGCG
>JAUNTM010000089.1:3264-4411 GCA_030538675.1 Capnocytophaga sp. | reverse complement strand
AAAAATGTACTGAAAGAATTGGAAAATTACCTTCAAGATAAAGAACAAAGTTTGGACGAAATTATTAAATCTCAAAAATATGAATTTCAAGAAATGTAATTTGATTTTATGCGGATTGCTACCGATGTTTTCATTGGCTCAAACCGTTTACGTTGACCCTACCACTACGGCAGCTCTTGCAGGGTACGCTGTTATACTCAAAGACGGGCAAGATGAAATTGTAGAAGAGCAAAGCAAACTCAAAAAAGCACAGGCATTGGTCAGCTCACAGGTGGCTTTGGTAAACCAAATTCAAAACAAAATGTATAAAGGGCTCAGCGAAGTGTCGGGAACATTGAGCAACGGTTTGCAAGTAAAGAGTATTCTTTCCGAATTGGAACGATGCGGAACCTATTCCAAAAACATATCGGAGTTAGTAAAAAAACACCCGCAATATGCCGTTTTCGGGGCAAAAGCCACTGAAAAAGCCTATGAACAGATTTTAAAAATAGGCTCGGAAGTAAGCCAAGTCATCAAATCGGGGGACAATAACCTAATGACGGCAGGCGACCGATACAAGTTATTAGATTCTATCGAACATAAATTAAGAATGTTAAAAATTTGGCTTATTACCATACAGTTAGGTTTGGAACAGGCAGAGCGTATCGGTTTTTGGAGGTCAATAAATCCGTTTCAAGGATATATCAATACCGACAAAGACATCGTGGAAAACATTATGTACAAATTCAAAAATAAATACTAATGCTAACGTTATGAAAAGAATACTGTTTTGTATCGGAATGCTGTTTTTATACGCAGTGCTGACCTCTTCGGGAGGGAGAAACACACCGCCGTGGGAAAAAGAAAATTTTGGGCAATTCATGATGAATGAAGAAATCCGGTATTCGGTGGAGGAAAACGAACGACAAAAAGAATTAAACAAAGAACAAACACAGAATACAGGTATTGAAACCGCCAACCAATCGCAATGGAAAAAATACAAAGACACCGCACGGAAAATTCAAGACCGCCTGCGAATAGTTGATTTTACCTTACAGGCATTGCCCACAGGATATGTGATGACACAAAAGGCAAAATCAATCCGGGACAATCAAAGTAAGATTATTCAAGAAATCAATACCGCACCGCAAGCCCTCAAAGATGTGTT
>JAUNTM010000089.1:0-3164 GCA_030538675.1 Capnocytophaga sp. | reverse complement strand
ACTTTTGCCAGCGTTTACAAAAAACAAAAAGAACTGTACGAAGACGGCGAAAAACAAATGATGCAGGTGATGGCAATACACGAGTACATCTACCAGCAGCTTTATAACGTGAACTCTCTGTTTAAACAAGGAAAGCAGATGAAATACATTTACGAATATGCCAAACAAATTCCCGAAAACGGGGCGGAAATGCTTCGTCTTTCTGCCGAAAATCCGCAGCATTCCGTATGGTTAAAAGATTATTACCAAACACTCTTTGAGCAAATGGTCGGTTTGATGACCCAAATAGAAGAAGTGCTATTAAAATCAGATAAAGACCTGCTAATGGATGCTGCCGACAGAAATGAGCTTATCAGCAAGATTTATTACAAGTTACGGCAAATCAATGTTTCCATTCTGTCCGTTACAAACTTAATCCAATTCGGGAAGAACAGAGCGTATATCTATTCGATACCGATATTGGGAAATTATGTAAGTCAAGATAAAATGTTGGTAGAAAGCATTTTCGATAAATACAAACGATTACAAACTAAATATTAAAGCTATGAAAAACAGATGTTTACTATTGATTTTTTCAGGAATGCCTATTTTTCTTTCTGCACAAATGGTCAAAAGGCTCAATGACCCCTTTATCGTGGCACAAGAAAAACGACAGGTTTATGAAAAGTGGGGCGATTTTATGCCGTACCCCAAATATTTCTTAGGCATACAGACCAATTGGGCATATTCGTCAACGTGGGGTTGGTGGCAGGCCCCAAAAAGAAATCCGGAATACAAAAATGGTCCGGACATCCGTCCGCTGAGATTAGGAGGAGAAGAAACCATCCGCATGGCAAAAGCACAGGTAATGAAGACACAAGCGGAACTCATCAAAGAATCCATTGATTCAATTAAACAAAGGAGTATGAGTGATATGGCTCATTGGACAAATTTAACCTCGCAAGCCGACCCTTTGTATTTGCTTTATTACAAAAGGATGTTAGACCCGTTGAAGAATATGCCCGAAAACCCAAATAATGCAAAAGATTGGGGATTTGAAAGTTATGATGCTTATGAAATAGCAAAATCAACAGGGCAAATAAAAATGTTGCAAGAAGAGTTGGACATACTGAAAGACACTTACAAAAAAGCAATGACACTTGATATGCCAAGAGGTAAACGTTTCTTAATGTACCACAAAGCCCTCATCGGTTGGCGGAATTTTGAAAGAACGATAAAAGAATTGGGAATTCAAACCGAAATATATTCCCGATACAAGCAAAAAATAAACGACTATCAAGAAGCGACGCATCCCGAAAGAAACCGGACAGATAAAGAAATAGCCCAAGATATAATGCAACGATTTAAACATAAATATTAATCAAATGAATACTAAAAAGTTAAACATCTTAGTAGTGGTGTGCTTTGCATTACTTCCTGTAGTCCTGTGGAGTAATAACCTTGAAGACGGAAAATTATTGGACTACATGAAAGGCGATGGAACTTTTGAAAGTTGGTTTATGGAAGCCTTTGCAAAATTAGACACCTTTGTTGAAGACCGGGCAAGAGCCGCTAGTGAATTAGGAAAAGTTATCGGTGGATTAGGGATGCTGATTTATATGTCCGTATTAGGTTGGAAAATGCAAAGCGGAGATGCCGAGTGGAGTGTAGAACCCATGATAAAACCTATTATCATCGGGCTGATACTCATCAATTGGGTAGGTTTTACACGAGTAATCCAATATCCTTTTCAAAAATTAAGCGAGCCTTCAGAAGCCCATTTTAAAGAACTTGAAGAAGCCTCTAATAATTTGCGTTTAATACGATACACCAAACAAATACAAGTTTTAAATGCAGCTATCAAACTCAAAGCTGATGCTGATGCCCAAAAAGAAAGTTTTGGGGCATTAGTATTAAAAGGAGAGGTTCTACAAGCAGTTGGAGACCAAATGGACAAACTGATGTCGCCGATTGCAGAATTTACTGAAAGATTGAACTACGTGTGGCAAAAAACCGCAAGCGAATTTTGGGAAATGATTACTTTAACAATTTTACGAGTTGCCGTTTATTTCATTTTCTTCATTCAAAAAATATGGGCATACATTCTCATCGTATTAGGCCCGATAGCCATCGGGATATCCTTAATACCCGGATTTGAATCATCTTTATATAGTTGGATTTCAAAATTCATCAATATCAATCTGTACGGATTTGTTGCTTACACAATTATTAACATAGGACAGCAACTAATTATGTCAGGGTTTGCAATGGAAATAGACCGACTGTCACAAATAGTTAATGATAAAGGGGAACTCATAAACGAAGCATTACTCATTAACTATACAACTCATAACGGCATGATAAGTACTATCATATTCCCTACGGTCGGATATTTAGTAACAGCAGTAGGAGTATTGATGACCCCGACCATAGCCGATGCCATAGTTTCTGCAGGCGGTGCTGGAGTAATGACCAAAGGAAAGCAAGCCACAGGAAAGGTAGCTTCAGCCGCAGGAAGAGTAGCTTCAGCTGCAGGAAAAGCAACAAAGGTTCTCGCAGGAGATGCAACCGCCAGTGCAAAACTTGCAAAACAAGCTATGAATACAATGACTACAAAATAAAATAATTATGATAGTAAAAAATATCGAAAAGAAAATCAAAATCAATAGGAGTATATCCATTGCTACCGTCGTTTTTGCCATTGCCATCGTTATCGTCGGATTTTCGTATTCCTACAAAATAGTACAAGATTCACGTAAGTCTATTTACATCATAGACAACGGAATTCCTGTATTGGTAAAACAAACCGACGAACTGCTTAACCGCCCTGTGGAGTACAAAGCACAAGTAGAAATGTTTCATAGACTATTCTTTACGCTTGCACCCGATGACGAATACATCAATCAAAATATCAACAAAGCTCTCTATCTGATTGACGATACCGCTAAGCGGGAACGGGGAAACTTGATAGAAAAAGGATTTTATAACCAGATTATCTCATCAAATGCAATGGTATCTATACAGACCGATTCCATTAAAATGGATTTAAACGCCAAGAAATTCATCTATTACGGAAAGCAAATGATAAACCGCAAAACAAGCCTCATTATCCGAAGGCTCATCACGCAGGGAACATTTAAAGACATTGCCAGAACACCGAACAATGCACACGGCGTATTGCTTGA
>JAUNTM010000088.1 GCA_030538675.1 Capnocytophaga sp. | reverse complement strand
CTTCCAAGACCAATCCGGGCAAGCCATTGTAGCGTCGGGGGGCAAAATTCACAGGGATTTCGGCAGTAAACCAAGCAATTACCTTATCGGTGAAAAAACCTCCTTTCCGGCTGGGGAGTCGCTCGTAAGCAACCGCTTTGGTACAGTTATATTTTCCGATTTTTTTTGTTTCTGTTGTGATATTCCATTCCAAAGGTTGGTCTATAACCGTGTTGCCCACGAAAGGATTGAACTCTATAATGGTATTGCTTTTGCTGTTCATATAATAAGGCATATAGCCTCCTGTAAGAGTTTCGGACATGTTATAACTTCCGTCGGAGTTTAAATCAGGAATCATCTCGTAAAAAGATTCATTGTCTTTAAACCGTAATTCTAACTCTATAGGTTTTGCAGCATTGTATGTTTGGATAGTTTTCTTGAGTTCATGGGGAGAAATCGTTTTGTCATTTTTTCGAACCTCAAGAACGCTATCGGAATATCGCTGGCTCATATGTCCTGAGTAAGTGATAATTCCTGATTGAGCTTGTGATAAAAAAGTACTTATAAAAATAATAAATACCAATACGATATACTTGTTGTTCATAACTTTGTTTTTTTTATTCCACAGAAAAATTATATACAATTTTTCTGTGGGAATGATTAATAATTTAACATCCGCGTCCTATCATACAATCCTCGAAATCGGCATAGACGGCAGGGTGCTCTTTGTTACATTCTGAAAAATCCCCTGTGCAATCTCTTGGATAAAGCACGGCTTTTTCAATGCCAGTATTGGCAGTTGAAGCTGTTCCTGCCATAAAAACAGAAACCAAAATAATTTTCAAAAATTTGACCATAATACAAAAATTAGTTGTCCCATTAAGGTCTTGGACGGTTAGTTTCGACCTATTTAAAAATTATTCAACGTTGCCATAGCAAATATAATATAAAAATAAATACGAAAATACTTAGTAGCAAGTAAATTTTAAATTTTAACAGAAATGAATTGTTTTATTTTTGATTAGCTCGTTCTCTTTGCCGTTCTTTTTCTCGTTCTTCGTAACGTTTGTATTGTTCTGATTGCGTAATCGTCCTGCCGATCTCAGGAACATTAAGAACAACTTCTTTTTTAGGATTGAGTACGATTTTGGTAGCGGTGATGATATAGCGGTCTTTTTCAACTTCCAAGACCAATCCGGGCAAGCCATTGTAGCGTCGGGGGGCAAAATTCACAGGTATTTCAGTAGTAAACCAAGCAATTACCTTATCGGTGAAAAAACCACCTTTTCGACTGGGGCGCTGTTCGTAAGCAACGGCTTTGATGCAGTTGTATTTTCCGATTTTTTTCATTTCGGGAGTGATGTTCCATTCCAAAGGCTGGTCTATCACCGTATTACCTACAAAAGGGTTGAACTCTATAATGGTATTACTTTTGCTGTTCGTATAATAAGGCATATAGCTACCTGTAAGAGTTTCAGAAATATTGTATCCTCCGTCTGAGTTCAAGTCGGGAATGAACTCATAGAATGATTCACTGCCTTTAAATCGTAATTCCAATTCTACTGGTTTAGCCGTATTATGCCATAGTGTGATAGTTTGAAGAACGTCCGCTGGTGTATTTTTGTCGTCATTTAATGATTTTAAGAATTTTTCAGAATATTGTTTGTTAATATGTCCTGTGTAGGTAATGATTCCCGATTGTGCTTTCAAATGCGTTACTCCTACAAATAGAGCAAGGATGGATATGATAAATTTACATTTCATAATTCATTGTTTTTAATTCTGTGAGGATATTGAATAAAACAATTCCTCACAGAAAATTAGTTAAAAAATTGTTCTATGTTTTGAAATAAATTAGTTGCTCCATTATGAGGTCTTGGACGGTTAGTTTCGACCTATTTAAAAAATATTCAACGTTGCCATAGCAAATATAATATAAAAATAAACACAAAAACACTTTAGTTAACGTGGGTTCGATGTAAGAAGTTGTTTGATAATTAGCATCTTACTTTCGTAAAAGCCCTCACCCCCAAGAAGGTGTCCGAAAAGGTCGTTTTTTGAATGAAGTTTTGTTTTTAAATTGCTGAAAACAAGAGCTTTATATTTAAAAAAATCACTGAAATCAGACTTTTCGGACACCCTCAGAAAAAGCTCAATACTATCCGAGTGGCTCCCCTCTCCTTTGGAGAGGGGTTGGGGGTGAGGGCATTAAAGCGTTGATTTACAATGTTTTCTTACATCGAACTCACGTTAGTTATATATAGAATTTAAATTTTAACAGAAATAGTGTGTTTGGGTTTGGCATGCGGCAAATTCGTTTTATTATTTTCTTAGAAAGAATTGCTTAATTCGCATAAAACGTTTTCGTTTCTTTTGGTTTTGTTATATTTTCTTCTAAAAAACAGCCGATTTCGAAAAGTTATCAACATTAAAACGATTTCGTTTCGTTTTCTTTCGTGTGAAAATTTTACGGAATGGATTTTATAGTAATTTTACGCCGAGAAGTATGAATTGTTATTGTATCATTGTCTAATCGTTAATTAATTATTATATGAAAAGTATAAATGTATATGCTTTGATTTTGTTTCTTTTCGTTTCTGTGGGAATGTATGCCCAGCAGCTTACGGTACAAGGGACGGTAAAAGAAAGTTCGGGGGCGACACTTCCGGGTGTGAACGTGATTGTCAAAGGCACATCTCACGGTACGACCACCGACTTTGACGGAAATTATGAACTCACCGCAAAGCGTGGCGATGTGCTGGTATTTTCTTACATAGGATATATTACGCACGAACAAACTATTACAGGGGGGGGTAACAGTCAGATTATCAACGTGTTACTAAAAGAAGATGTACAAGAACTCGGCGATGTGGTAGTCATCGGTTATGGTGTAGCCCGCAAGCAGGATGTAACAGGTTCGGTTAATCTGGTCAGTTCCAAAGATTTCAACAAAGCCCCTGCCGTAAATGCCGACCAACTTCTGCAAGGAAAAGTTGCCGGTGTGTCCATTACCTCGCCCGGCGGTGCTCCCGGCGAAGGACAAACGATACGCATCCGTGGCAACGGTTCTCTTTCGCTGACTTCCAATCCGCTTATCGTGGTGGACGGCGTACCGATGAACGACGGCGGTGTAGGCGGCTCACGCAGCATTCTCAATTCCATCAATCCGGACGATATCGAGAGTATGACGGTTTTGAAAGATGCTTCATCGACCGCCATTTACGGCTCGCGTGCGGCAAACGGTGTCATTATGATTACCACCAAAAAAGGACGTGCCAACCAAGACACCAAAATCACGTTCAATACCAATATGGCGGTGCAAGACGTGAACAATTACGTAGAGGTAATGGACGCTACGCAATTCCGTGCGTTGGTCAACGGCATCGGCAACGCGGATTACAGCAACCGTTTGGGGTCGGCAAATACCAATTGGCAGAAAGAAATCTACCAGCTTGCCCCGATGAGCAACAGCTCGCTCAGTATTACGGGAGCAGCGGGCAGTCTTCCGTACCGGGCTTCTGTCGGGTATTCGTACCAAGACGGTGTACTCCGTACCGATAATTTCAAGCGTACCAACGCCAAAATCACGCTGACACCTTCGTTCTTGGATAATTCGTTGAAATTGGAACTCAATGCCAACGGAACGTATATGAAAAACCGTTTTGCCGACAAAGGAGCTATCGGGAGTGCCGTCATTTACGACCCGACGCAGCCCGTGTACGATGCTTCGTCCAAATACGGCGGATACAGTGCCTGGATTGACCCCGCTACGGGCAACCGTTATAACTTAGCACCCAACAACCCGATGGCGTTGCTTAATTTGACGAACGATGTATCGGAAGTGTACCGCTTTATCGGAAATTTCAAAGTGGATTATACCTTGCCTTTCCTGCCCGAAGTTACCGCTACGGCGAATGTGGGGCTTGATTACAGCAACGGCAAAGGCGACAAAACCATTGATGCCAATATGCCGACCGCTTCAAGTACTTTTGCCGGAACGCTCAACGAATATAACAACAAAGCCACCAACAAGCTCTTTGATTTCTATTTGAATTATATGAAAGATTTCAACGAAAATCATACATTTGGCTTGATGGCAGGGCATTCGTACCAGTCGTTTGAATTTAATGACGACTCCACAAGCTACCAATATTTTACCAATCCGGGCGATAATATTACCGAGCCGTCCATTAACAAAAGCCGCAACGTATTAGTGTCGTTTTTCGGACGTGCCAATTACAGTTATAAAGAAAAATACCTCATCACCGCAACGATGCGTGCCGATGCTTCTTCCAAATTGAACAAAAATGACCGTTGGGGTTATTTCCCTTCCGTAGCATTGGCTTGGAATATCGCCAAAGAAGATTTCTTGAAAGATTCGCAGAAAATCAACGAACTCAAATTGCGTTTGGGTTATGGCGAAGTCGGGAATGTGAACGGTCTGGGCGATTACCTTTTCCTGACCAATTACAACCGAAGCATCAACGGAGCGTTGTATCAGTTCGGAAACCAATTCTACCAAACGTACCGCCCCGGCGTATTTAACGAAAATCTTCGTTGGGAAATCGGGAATACGCTCAACGCAGGGATTGATTTCGGGCTGTGGAACAACCTCGTAACAGGCTCGCTCGATGTGTACAAAAAAACGACGAAAGACCTCATCGCTTCGAGCGTGATTGACCCGTTTACCAACTTTGCCAACCGCGTTGATGCCAACATCGGCGATATGGAAAACAAAGGGGTTGAGTTCGGGATTGTAGTTACGCCTGTCCGCAATGACAATGTGCGTTGGAGCGTGAATTACAACATCGCTTATAACGACAACAAAATTACCAAAATGCCTGATGTTCAGATTACCGGAGGCATTGAAGGAGCGACCGGGAACAACGTGCAACGCCACGAACAAGGACAAATTCCATACGCATTCTTCGTGTACCAGCAAGTGTACGGAGCTGACGGCAAACCGCTTGAGAACGTGTTCGTTGACCGAAACGGCGACGGCATCATTAACGCTGATGACCGCTATTACTACAAATCGCCTTTTGCCCCCGTAACAATGGGCTTCGGTACGGATTTGAATTACAAAAACTGGGATTTGAACATTACCACGCGTGCCAGCATCGGCAATTATGTGTATAACAACAGCCAGTCCCGCCTTGACCAATTGGTGGAAGTTACCGCGACTGACATCCTCAGAAATGTAAAAGCCAATTATTATGACACGTCATTTCAGCGGCATACAGATGCCGGCTGGTTGAGCGATTATTATATAGAAAATGCGTCGTTCTTCAAGCTCGACAACATTACGCTCGGATACACTTTCCCCGATGCCGGAAAACTCGGCGTCCGACTTTACGGAACGGTACAAAATGTTTGGACGATAACCAATTACAGCGGTTTAGACCCCGAAGTGTACGGCGGTATCGACAACAATTTCTATCCGCGTCCGCAAACGTATTTGTTAGGATTAAATATTAATTTCTAAAAAAGTAAACCAATGAAACGATATATACGAACAGGATTTTTGGGGCTGGCATCGGCATTGATGCTCACTTCGTGCCTCAACGACTTAGACCAATTCCCGATTGACCCCGACAGTTTTACGGAGCAAAACGTATTTGCTTCGGCAGATGAAGCCAAAGGAGCCTTGGCAAAACTGTACGCTTCATTAGCCCTGACAGGACAGCAAGGTCCTACCGGGCAGCCCGACATCACGGGCGTGGACGAAGGTTCTACACAGTTCACACGGGCGTTGTTTTATATGCAGGAACTAACCACCGACAATGCCATACTTGCGTGGAATGATGCGGGTGCCCCCGATTTTCACAGTTTGAACTGGACATCATCGAACGTGTTTGTTGAAGCGATGTACTACCGCCTCGGACAGCAAGTTTCGTTTACCAACTCGTTCATTGCCAATGCGGCAGCGCTTTCAGCGGACAGCGAAGTACAGGCGTATATTGCCGAAGCCCGCTTCCTCAGAGCGTATGCGTATTTGTCATTGCTCGATATGTTTGGCAATGTGCCGCTTGTAACCCAAGTGCAATCGGAATTGCCGTCGCAAAGCAGCCGCAGGGATATTTTCAACTTTGTGGAAAGCGAATTGATTGCCATCGAAAGCGAACTCAAACCCGCCCGCACCAATGAATACGGACGGGTTGATGCCGTAGCCGCACAAGCATTGCTCAGCCGTCTGTACCTCAATGCCCAAGTGTATATCGGCGAAGACCGCTACACGGACTGTATCACGTATGCCAATAAAGTCATCGCATCGTCGTACAGTTTGAACACCACCGACGGCAACGGCAACGGCACGGCGTATGACGAACTTTTCCTTGCGGACAATGACACCAACGGAGCTCAGAACGAATTTATTTTCGCATTGAATTTTGACGGAATCAATTCCAGAACTTGGGGAGGAACTGCCTTTTTGATTCACGGAGCAACCGGCGGAAGTATGAATCCTGCCCCGCTTGGCGTTAACGGTGGCTGGGGCGGAATGCGTGCCACCAAAGAAATGGTTATGAAGTTTCCGGCATCAGCCACAAATGCAGCAGGCGAACCTACTGCGTGGAATGACAAGCGTGCGATGTTTTATACGAGCGGACAAACCTACGAAATCAGTTCAGTAGCTATATTTACAGAAGGTTACGCTCTTACTAAATTCAAAAACGTTACCACCGCGGGCGTAGCAGGCAAAGACCCGGCAGGAGATTTCCCCGATACCGATTTGCCTATCATCCGCTTGGCGGAGATCTATTTGAACTATGCGGAAGCCGTGCTTCGTGGCGGTTCGGGAGGCGATGCCGCAACGGCGTTGGGCTATGTGAACCAGCTTCGCCAACGCGGTTACGGAAATGCTTCGGGCAATATTACCGCAGCACAGCTTACGCTTGATTTCGTACTCGATGAGCGTGCCAGAGAGCTGTATTGGGAGGGCTTCCGCCGTAGCGACCTTATCCGTTACAACCGATTTACAACCGGGGATTATCTGTGGACATTCAAGGGAGGAAGTGCCAACGGAGCTTCTGTGGGAGCATACCGCCGCTTATTCCCGATTCCTGCCAATGCCATTTTGACCAATAGAAATCTGACACAAAACGACGGGTATTAAAAGGAGGTGGATTCGATGTAAGAAGTTGCTGATTGTTAGCTCCTTACCTTTGCCCAAAATCCTCACCCCCAGCCCCTCTATCTCACTTTTATGATTTTACATTTAGGTGTCGATGAATCTTCGATTTCCAAAGGAGAGGGGAGCTACTCAGATAACATTGAGCTTTTTTCTCCCCTCTCCTTTGGAGAGGGGCTGGGGGTGAGGAAATTAACGTGTTGATTTGCAATATTTTTTTACTCAAATCAAACGCCGAAGGCAATCACACGAGCTTGCGACTGCCGAAGGAAACAACATCAAACGCCGAAGGCAATTAATAATTAAAATTCAATGACCAATGAAAAATATATTTAAAACAACGCTTATGACTTTTGGCTTGCTGCTGTTCGTTGCTTGCGAAAAGGACGAAGACAAAGCCGTGCTAAGCAGCGATGCGGCTGTCAATGCGACACTTTCCACGAACAGCGTAGTGCTTGAGCAGGCAAATGCCGATGCCGCTGCACTGACCGTAACGTGGACAACTACGGGTTTTAATCTTCCGGTAGTACAAAATGACTATGAGGTTAGTTTTGTGTATAAGGACAAACCCGAAAATGTGGTAACCGAAGCATCACCGCTTGAACTTACTGTGCAACAACTCAATACAATCCTGACAAAACTTGGATTGACCGTAGGAGAAGCTACCGATGTAGAGGTAAAAGTAACATCCAAACTAAGTGACACTTCTGTGATAACATCAACAGCACATACGCTCAACGTTACTACTTACAAAGATGTTATCGACCTCAGTACGGCATGGGGCGTAGTGGGCTCTATTACCAGCTGGGGAGGTTCGCCCGACGTTCCTTTCTGGAAAGTGGCAGGCGACGACAATAGCTATGTAGCTTACGTAACCGTTGTGGGAAGCGGTCAGGAAATCAAATTCCGAAAAGACAGTGATTGGGCTGACAATTACGGAGATGATGGTACTAACGGCTCATTAGAAAGCGGAGGAGCAAACATCCCTGTGGCTGAAGGCGTTTACCGTATTCTTTGGAATATCAATGACAACACTTATAAAATCGAGAAATACACTTGGGGCATCATCGGCGATGGAGCTAACGGCTGGGGCGATACGGACGATATTCCGCTAAGCTATGACGGCACTACCGATACGTGGGTTGCCAAAGGTGTAACGCTAAGCAACGGTAGTATCAAATTCCGATTTAACAACGCCTGGACGACAAGTTGGGGCGACAAAGACGGTGACGGAGTACTCGATACCGAGAACGACAACAACATCGCTGTTACCGCCGGAACGTATGACATTTCGGTCAATTTTAGTGCCGACCCACCGACATACACTATTGAATAAAAAGCTTTTTCAGCTTGTTTTGATGATTATTATAACGTGAGTTCGATATGATAAAGTGTTGTAAATAAACATGTTAATTCCCTCACCCCCGCCCCTCAGATAATATTGAGCTTTTTCTCCCCTCTCCTTTGGAGAGGGGCGGGGGTGAGGGCTTTCACGAAAGTAAGATGCTACTATTCAATAACTTCTTACATCTATCTCACGTCATAATAAAAAAGAGCAGGCTTTAGTGTCTGCTCTTTTTTAGTTTTTCAGATGGAAATACGGCTTCACAAGAAATCCCGATTTCCCATTCACGAACCCCTAACTTCTTAAAAAATGAATTTTTATAAAATATCCCTACTAAGCCTTTTGTTGCTCACGCAATGCAGCAAAAGCGATTCGGGCGGAAGCGACACGCCGTCTGCTACCCGCATTGACCTCAATACGATTGACAACGGCAACCGTGCGATGATGCAAACGTTTTACTGGGACGTAACCCCCGTAGGCGATTGGTGGAACATTACCGCCGCACGTCTTGCCGACTGGAACGCCAACGGTATCGACCGTATATGGCTTCCGGTGGCAACCAAAGGGCAAAGCGGTTCGTACTCGATGGGCTACGACCCGTCGGATTATTTCGATTTCGGCGAATACGACCAGCACGGCACGACAGAAACCCGATTCGGGTCGCGTGCCGAACTCGAAAACCTTATCGCCAAAGCCCACAGCCTGAATATGGAAGTCATCGCCGACATCGTACTCGGACACAATTCGGGCGGTGGAGAGCAGCACAATCCGTTCCGAAACAAAAACACCTACACGCTTTTCAACGAAACCAACGGCAACGCTTCGGGCAAATTCAACCGTAGCTACTTTGATTACCACCCGAATGACTTTCATAATAATGACGAAGCCGCCGATTTTTTTTCCGAGCAAGACCTTTGTCATCATAAAGAATATGTGCAAAACTGGCTTTGGAAATCCGATGAATCGGTAGCGAAATACTACAAAAACACGATGAAATTCGATGGTTGGCGGTTTGATTACGTAAAAAGTTTCGGGGCGTGGGTGGTCAAAGACTGGATGGCTTCGGTAGGCGGTTTTGCCGTAGGCGAATATTGGGACGGCGATGCCAACAAATTAGCTTCGTGGACGGACGAAAGCGGAGTGGCGGCGTTTGATTTCGCTTGTTTTTACGAACTTGAAAAAGCCCTCGAACGCAACAACAATATGCGTATGCTGATGAACCCGATGTTGCGGACATTGCGTCCCGATAAGGCGGTTACGTTCGTGTCCAACCACGATACCGAGAAAGACGCCAACCGCGACAACGTTATCGGGGCGGAGCATAAACTTCTGGCGTATGCCTATATTTTCACGCATAGCGGTTATCCTACCGTTTTCGTGTCGGATTACGAAAATGCGGCTTGGAAATCGAAATTGCAAAATTTACTACTGATTAACAGGAGTTTAGCTGTTGGAGATGAGAAATTCTACCTCGCTTCCGATACCGAATACATTGCCTTGCGTGAAGGAAACAGCCAAAGTCCCGGATTGCTCGTATTCCTCAACAACGGAACGACCACCGCCACACGCGAAGTGCCGACCCATTGGAAAAACCAAATGCTTTTTGACTACACAGGACAAAGCAATGCCACGCCAACTACCGACAACAACGGCAAAGTTACCCTCAGTGTAGCCCCAAAAAGCTACGGAATATGGTCGGT
>JAUNTM010000087.1:8079-10181 GCA_030538675.1 Capnocytophaga sp. | reverse complement strand
AAAGCGTTTTTTCAAGCGGATTTGTACCGAATGTCGGTGTGGTCATCGGGCTTTGATAAATATCTAATCCTCAATAAATTGATGTCTGATTTCGGGAGAAGGAATCAGGCATTTTTTTTGCATCAATTTTTTACGATGCGAAGCGATGATGTCATACCCGAAATCGGAAATCTTTTTGGGAAAAATCCTAAGCAATAACCGCAGCAACGCAAATCGGTCAATCGTTTTTAAAATTTGAAAAATCGCTTTTGATTTCACAAAATAGTTTCCTTCGGAAATAAAAACAATCGTTTCATCGGGCAATTTTTCAATTCCGAAGAAATCAAGATAACGTTTTGCTGTTGAGGAAGTTGAAGCCGTAAACCGCAATTGTTTTTTACGGTCGGTTTTCGCCAGCCAAGTTGCCGACCAATGGCAGAAACCGCAATCGCCGTCAAAAATTACCAACGGATTATTCATAACGAAGTGCTTCAACCGGGTCGAGTTTGGAAGCCTTGAGCGCCGGATACAATCCTGAAAAAATCGCTACGACAAACGAAATGATAATAGCGATAATCATCGCCGTCCACGGGATTGTAAATGCAAAATTGATAGCACTGGAGATGACAAATCCCAATCCCGTACCGAGAACAATCCCTGTAAGTCCGCCCATTTGGGCAATCATCAGCGTTTCGGTAAAAAATTGCAACGTAATGGCTTTCCGTTTCGCTCCGAGAGCCTTTCGGATACCGATTTCTTTGGTGCGTTCGGTTACGGAAACCAGCATAATATTGAGTAGTGCAATGGACGAACCGAGTATGGTAATCAGCCCGATGATGAAGCCCGCGACCGTAATCGCCCCCGTGATGCTCCCGATGCGGTTGAGCAAATCATCATTCCGCCCGATACCGAAATTGTTTTCTGCCAATGGTGGCAAATTCCGAATACTCCGCATTGTCAAAACCGCATCATCCATCACCCCTTCAAGACGGCTTTTGTCATCCACCCGCACCGAAATTCCGTAATTGGCATTGGCTACGGAATACATCGCCCGAGCGGTTGGAAGCGGAATAAACACCCTCATATCCTGACTGTTACCAAAGGTAGAACCCTTACTTTTCAGAATTCCGATAATGGTAAATTTCCGTCCGCGAATGCTGATGACTTTCCCGACAGGGTCTACACCTTTGAGCAAATTCTTTGTAAAATCCGCCCCGATAACGCATACGTCGAGTGCATTTTCTATTTCTGTGGAAGAAAAATTCCGCCCGCTTTCAAATTCCAATCCCGAATTATCCGCATAGTTCTCGTCCACGCCCAGCACGCTTACTTCGGGGTCGGTCTTTTCGTTTTCGTACTTCACTTCGGCGGCATTTGTGGTAGTTGTGTACAAACTCACGCTTGCAAACGGGCTTTCCAATTCGTTTTTGAACTGCAACGCTTCGTGGTACGTGATGTTCGGATTGACTTTCCGGTTACTGCCGCTGCCTTCCGCCCGGAGCGTGTAATCATAACGGTTGACGGAAAACGTATTCGCCCCGAGCGTCGTAAAATCGCCTTCGAGCGTATTGCGCAATGCCGAGATAACGCTCAGAATACTCACCAACGCCGTAATCCCGATAGCGATAATCAGCACCGTGAGAATCGTACGCAACAACTGACTTTTGATACTGTCAAAAGCAATCTTGATATTCTCACGGAGGATAGATAATTTATACATAATGGCTCATTGCTACTTACCGCCAAAAATACGCAAAAAAGAGAAAACAGCGACCATTTACAACCGAAAATTTCACGATTAATTTTAAGGGCGTATCCCAAAAAAAAGTATAGGTATTGCCCGACCACAATTTTTTATCGGCCGCCCCGTTTTCAAACCTTCAAAATAGTCTTATTTTCATTTTTTTCGGGTCGGGCTTTCCGCTACAATACACTCGTGAAAACGCTTTTTTTGCACGCCCTGCGGTGGCTTCCGCTGGTCGCCTCCGCAGTGTCGGCAAAAAATAGCGTTTCACTTCGCTTTATTTCCGCTGCAATCCCTTACGCAAGCCCACCGCACAAACCACGCTCTTTTTGCAAAACAATTTGTACAACCATATAAAAACAAACGAAAAAATCCGCAC
>JAUNTM010000087.1:0-7979 GCA_030538675.1 Capnocytophaga sp. | reverse complement strand
TCTTTTTGCAAAACAATTTGTACAACCATATAAAAACAAACGAAAAAATCCGCACTTGGAAGCCTTCCAAATGCGGATTTTTATAGTGTCAAAAAGTGATTTACAGCGAAACTCTTTTGAAAGAAACTACAGTAAGCCCGGCGTCAGCTGTTTTCACGTAGTCGGCAACACTTTGTTTTTCACCTTTGATATAATCTTGGTTCACAAGCGTATTGTCTTTGAAGAAACGAGCCAATTTACCTTTCGCAATATTGTCAAGCATCGCCTCCGGTTTTCCTTCTTGGCGAAGTTGGTCTTTTGCAATTTCGATTTCTTTTTCGATGATAGAAGCATCCACTTGCTCCTCGTTCAACGCGATAGGATTCATCGCGGCAATCTGCATTGATACATTTTTAGCAACCTCATCAGCACCCGCCACATTTGCAGAAAGCCCTGTAAGAGCCGCAATTTTGTTACCCGCATGAATGTAAAATCCTACAAACGGAGCCGTCAATTTCTCAAAAGCTCCAATCTCGATTTTCTCACCGATAACCCCCGTTTGCTCGATAAGTTTTTCGGCAACAGTAAGCCCTTTGAAATCAGCAGCGAGCAATTCCTCTTTGCTATTTACGTTAAGAGCTAAGGTAGCCAATTCGTTGGCAAGCGTTACGAACGATTCGTTTTTAGCGACGAAATCCGTTTCGCAGTTAAGCGATACGATAGCGCCATTAGTCGCATCGGCACTTACTTTTGCGATAACGGCTCCTTCGCTTGAGTCGCGGTCAGCACGGTTAGCGGCTACTTTTTGCCCTTTTTTACGGAGTATTTCAATAGCTTTGTCGAAATCGCCATCGGCTTCCACCAAGGCTTTTTTGCAATCCATCATACCGGCACCGGTAGTTTGTCTGAGTTTGTTTACGTCTGCGGCTGTAATATTTGCCATATCAATAGTTTTTTTAAAAGAATAAAGTAATTACGTTTGGTCAAAGATAGCACTTCGCAAACATAATTACTTTATCAAAATGTTATTAAATAATTATTCGGCAGTTTCTGCTTCTTCTTTGCTTTCTTTCGTATCGGCAGTACGGTTTGCCAAGCCTTCGCCGATAGCATCTACCACGTATGTCAATACTTTTTCGATTGATTTCGAAGCGTCGTCATTAGCGGGGATTACATAGTCCACCTCGCGGGGGTCTGAGTTGGTATCCACCATTGCAAAAATAGGAATGTTTAATTTTTGAGCTTCTTTCACAGCGATATGCTCACGCATAGTATCAATGATGAAAAGCGCTCCCGGGAGACGACTCATGTCGGCAATCGAACCTAAGTTTTTCTCGAGTTTTTCTCTCAAACGTTCTATTTGGAGTTTTTCTCTTTTTGAAAGGGTTTCAAACGTACCGTCTTTCTTCATTTTGTCGATAGAGGTCATTTTTTTCACCGCTTTACGGATAGTTACGAAGTTGGTAAGCATTCCGCCCGGCCATCTTTCGGTGATGTACGGCATTTTCACGGAGCTTGCTTTTTCAGCTACGATGTCTTTAGCTTGTTTTTTGGTTGCCACGAATAAAATGCGGCGCCCTGATGCAGCGATTTTTTTGAGAGCTTCGTTAGCCTCTTCGAGTTTGGCTGCGGTTTTGTACAGGTTGATTACGTGGATGCCGTTGCGTTCCATATAGATATATGGTGCCATATTAGGATTCCATTTTCTGGTCAAGTGACCGAAATGTACGCCTGCATCGAGTAATTCTTTTACTTCTATGTTATTTGCCATTTTGTTTTTGATAGTTTACGTTCCGTTGAGTCAGCAATGCCGGAGCGGGTCTGCATGAGATACCTCCGCCATTTGGATGCTAAACCGATTCCCTTATGAGGGAACAACGACACAATGTTTTTTAAATTTTTGAATAATTCCGCACCAAAATGTATTAACGTTTTGAGAATTGGAATTTTTTACGGGCTTTTTTCTGACCGAATTTTTTGCGTTCTACCATTCTGGGGTCTCTGGTGAGAAGCCCTTCAGGCTTGAGTACCGCTCTGTTCTCGGCATCTATTTCGCACAATGCTCTTGAGATGGCAAGACGCACGGCTTCTGCCTGTCCTGTCACACCACCACCGTACACATTTACTTTCACGTCATACGTGCCTTCAGCACCGATGAGCATGAAAGGCTGCTGTACTTTGTACTGCAATGTAGAAGTGGTAAAGTACTGGTCAAGTGCGCGTTTGTTCACGCTGATAGTACCATTGCCGGGCTTAACGTACACACGGGCTACGGCTGTTTTTCTTCTGCCAATTTTGTGAATTACTTCCATTCTTATTTAAGTTCGTTTAGGTTTACGGCAGTAGGCTGTTGAGCTTCGTGTTTGTGCTCTGTACCTACGTACACTTTCAAATTACGTAAAATAGCTGCTCCCAATTTGTTTTTGGGCAACATCCCTTTTACGGCTTTTTCTACCAATCGCTCTGGGTGTTTTGCCAAAACGTCTTTAGCAATTTGCACACGTTGTCCGCCAGGATATCCTGTGTAGCGAAGATATTCTTTTACGTTCCATTTGTTGCCTGTCAATACGACTTTTTCGGCATTGAGAACGATTACGTTGTCTCCGCAGTCTACGTGTGGCGTAAATTCGGGCTTGTACTTGCCTCTCAAAAGCTTGGCTACTTTTGAAGCAAGACGGCCTAATGACTGTCCTTCGGCATCTACCACGACCCATTGTTTTTTGGCAGTCGCTTTGTTTACCGAAATGGTTTTGTAGCTTAATGTATCCACATTCCTATTTTTAAAAATTAAACATTCCTTTCCAACCCGAGCAGATACACTCCACCCGAAATTGGGGTGCAAAAGTACGGTTTTTTATTTAAAATGCAAATTTTAATTGCGATTTGATTTGTCTAAATGTAAAATCATCAGGTAGTATCTTTATTTTACAGGCTTTTTTGAAGAATAAACTTATCAAATTCCTCTTTGTATTGCTCAGAAACCGTAATTCGTTGTTTGTCAAATAGAATTTGACCGCGCTCTACAACTTCTATTTTATCCAATGCGACGATAAACGAGCGGTGTACGCGCATGAATTTGTCCGCAGGCAGTTCTTCGGATAGTTTTTTGAGGCTGGCGAGCGTCAGTACGGGCGAGGTTTGCGAGGTGAGATATATCTTTACGTAATCTTTCAACCCTTCGATGTAGATGATGTCGTCAAAAAGAATTTTGAGTTGCCTATATTCTGATTTGACGAACATATAAGTACGTTCGGAAACTGTTTTTTGTGAAGAATATAACAAAAAAGCCTTGTCTGCCGTTTCTAAAAATTCGGCATAACTGAAAGGCTTTAGCAAATAGCCCACCGCATTAACTTTGTAGCCTTCGAGCGCATATTGCTCAAAAGCGGTTGTAAAGATGATTTTGGTCTCGGGCGGTACTTTTTTCGATAAATCTAATCCTGTGAGTTCGGGCATCTGTATGTCCAAAAAAATAAGGTCGGTGGTATTTCCTTCATGAAAAAAATGCAAAACATCGAGAGCGTTGGATAACTTGCCTGCCAATTCCAAGTACGGAGTTTTGCTTACATAACTTTCTATAAGCATTAACGCCATGGGTTCATCATCAACTATTATGCACTTCATAATCAGTATTTTGCGTTAGTATATTTAGTCGGTTGTGATGCTTATCGTAGCTTTGTACAATCCGTTTTCTTTCGTAATTTGATATTTGTTTTTGTCAGGATAAAGCAATTGCAAGCGTTTTTGCAGATTTTCCACACCAATACCCGAACTGTACAAATCATCATTTTTTTTGGTAAGCAATGTGTTTTCTGATACAAAAATAATAGTCTTTTCTGAAATTTTCAACGAAAAATGTATTTTAGTGGTATCGGTGGCGGACACTCCGTGTTTGAAAGCGTTTTCGACTAACGAAATCAACAGTAGCGGAGCGATGGACAGTGGCGGAATTGCAGTTGGAAAATCGGTTGTAATGCGGGTTTTGTCCGTCAATCGCAACGACATAAGTTCGATGTATTGGTTCAAAAAATCAATTTCTTCCGATAGCGGAATGCTTTCTGCCTCGCTGCTCTGTAAGAAGTGCCGCATCAGTTTGCTCAGGCTGTGTATGCTCTGTTGTGCCTTGTCAGGAGCGAACGCAATCATTGAATAGATATTGTTCAACGAATTGAAAAAGAAATGCGGTTGCAGTTGATATTTCAGTTGTTGTAATTCAACTTTCAGGTGTACATTTTGGGCTTCCTGCTGCTCCAGCTGCAGACGGAACATTTGTTGGGCATATTTGATGGCAATGGCAAAAACAACGGGTAATAAATTCGTTAAAAAATCAAAATAAACAAATCCTTGCGGTGGTGGCGGACGGCGTAGGTTCGGAGTGAAATACTCTCCGAAAAGCAACGAATATTTTATGTTGGAAAATAACAGAATCAAGAAAATGTTCAGCAGAAAAAAAGCGGTGTATTTTCTCTTGAAAAGGAGCCTGTCAATAATCCATAAGTAATTGATATAGAATAATAATAACAGAAAAGGAAACTGTATCACCGTGCGTATGATGGTATCGGAAGTGCCGTTTCTGCCTTCGGAGAGGAATATGATAAGGGGAATGACCAACACCGCGACCCACGCAATGAGGTGGGGCAGCGAAGTCAGTATTTTTTTATGGGTGTTACTCATATCTTAAAGCGGTAATCGGCTCAAGTTCGGCGGCCTTGCGTGCTGGATACCACCCGAAGAATATACCCGTAGCGGTACACACTAAGAATGAAACAATTATGGAAAATAGCGTAACGCTCACCGGCCAGCCGACAAAATTTGAAACTACAAAGGTAGCCAATAATCCGATACCTACGCCAATCACGCCGCCCGTAATGCTGATAAGCACCGATTCGATGAGGAACTGCATCAAAATATCGCTGCCTTTCGCCCCGATGGCCATCCGAAGCCCGATTTCGCGGGTACGCTCTTTGACCGAAACGTACATAATATTCATAATCCCGATACCGCCTACAATCAGCGAAATACTCGCAATGGCAACCAGCAGAATGGTCAGCATTTCGCTCGTGGAACTGAACGTCGTGATAAGTTCTTGTTGCGAAAATACGTTAAAATCATTCGCTTGGTCTGGAGCGATGTGATGTGTTTCTTCCAGAATGGCTTTTACTTGGTTTACCGCCGCATCGGATTCTTCTTCGCTTACCGCCGATGCCACGATGGATTGCAGATACGTTTGTGCCAGCACCCGTTTCATTACGGTCGTGTAAGGCGTAATAATGAGGTCGTCTTGGTCTTGACCGAAGTTGCTTTCGCCTTTTTCGGCAAGTACGCCAATGATTTTGAAAGGAATATTTTTAAATCGGATCATCTGCCCGATAGGATTTTCCCCGTTAGGAAACAAATTTTCCAGAACGGTTTGCCCGATGACCGCCACTTTCGAGAAATTGTCGATTTCGTCCTGCCCGAACATCGTGCCGTCAGTAACGTTCCATTCTCTGATTTCCAAATATTCGGTATTGACACCATATATAGAGGTCGGCCAGTTGTACGCTCCGGCGATGGACTGTCCGTTGCCGCTCACCACAGGCGATACGTAACGCAATAGCGTAGCTTTGTTTTTTAAAGCCTCGTAATCTGTGAGTTTGAGTGATTGCATATCGCTCATACTCATACGCACGCCACCCATCATGCCCGCCCCCGGACGGATATTGAGCATATTGGCTCCCATTTTTGAGATGTTTTCTTTGATGCTGTTCTTTGAGCCTTCGCCAATGGCAAGCATCGTGATGACCGATGCCACTCCGATAATAATACCGAGCATGGTCAGCATGGCTCGGGTTTTGTTGAGAATGAGTGCTTTCCAAGCAATCCGGAACAAGTTATTGAGATTCATAATGTTTTTCTATTTGAGAATTTGAAGATTTGAAGATTTGAAAATTTGAAAATGTTTTGTTTACTCTTGAGTTAGCTAATTTCCAAATTTCTACATTGCCAAATTAAAATTGTTTCAATTCTTCCGTTGCATTTCTTCGGTTTTCGATGATTTTATCGCTGATGATAAGTCCGTCTTTGAGTACGACCGTTCGTTTGCTGAATTGGGCAATATCATCCTCGTGGGTTACAAATCCGATAGTGCTTCCTTTGTCGTTGAGTTCCTGGAAAAGCTCCATCACTTCGTAAGAAGTGCGGGTATCGAGGTTTCCTGTGGCTTCATCGGCAAGCAATATCACAGGGTTGTTTACGAGCGAACGGGCGATGGCTACCCGCTGTTGCTGTCCGCCCGAAAGCTCGCTCGGCATGTGGTTCAACCGACTTTCGAGACCTACTTTTTTAAGTGCTTCGATGGCGCGTTCACGGCGTTCTTTTGAGGTTATTTTCGGGTTGTACATCAGCGGAAGCTCCACATTTTCGATAGCCGTAGTACGAGCCAAAAGGTTGTACGACTGGAATATAAATCCGATTTTGGTATTTCGCACGTGTGCTAATTCGTTCTTATTCATATCTTTAACCGAAATTCCGTCAAGAATGTAATCACCACTGTTCGGACGGTCAAGACAGCCGAGAATATTCAGCAGCGTGGATTTCCCCGAACCGCTGGGTCCCATTATGGTAACAAATTCGCCTTCGCCAACCGTGAGATTTATTCCTTTTAAGGCACGAACCATTTCTTCGCCCATGCGAAATTCGCGTTTCAAATCGTGTATTTCGATAATAGGTTTGCTCATGATTTTATTTTTGTGTTGATTTGGAATTGTTGCGATTAGGAGGCGTTGGCATAAACGGGCTGTTGCTTCCCGACGTTTTTCCGGCTTGTTGCGGCTGTATTTCCTGTAATCCCGTTACCACTTCATCGCCAACCGACAGTCCCCCGGTGAGTTGTATATTGATGCCGTCATTACTACCGACGGTAATTTCCTTTTGGGCAATGCTTCCGTCGTTATTTTTTGTCCAAACGTATTTTATTTTTCCCCGTCCTTGTTTCACTTCTTGCGGAACGGTTGCATTGATGTTTTGCTGTTGGTAGTATTGCGAAAGCAAATTCGTATCAAGCTGAAAATTAACCGCTTTGGACGATATGATAGGGATGTTTTTCAATTCGTTGGTATAAATAATGATAGTCGCCGTGAGTCCGGGCTTGAGTTTTTCTTCAGGATTTTCGGCTCCGATGATGACGGTGTAGGTTACGACATTCGATGTTGTTGTAGGCGACAGACGCACTTGTATCACCTTGCCCGAAAATTCTTCATTCGGATAGGCATCAACCGTAAAACTCACTCTTTGCCCGACTTTCACTTGTCCTATATCGGCTTCGTCCACGTTGGCCTCCACTTGCATTTTGGTAATATCTTTGGCAATAGTGAACAGCGTAGGCGTACTCATTGATGCCGTTACGGTTTGCCCTTCTTCGACTTCGCGACTTAGGATAATTCCGTCAATCGGGGCGTAAATATTCGCATAACCGAGATTGGTACGGGCTTGGGCGAGTGCCGTTTGGCGTTGCGTAACGATGGCTTTGGCGTTATTGAGCTGATACGTAGCTTGTTCGTATTCTGACAAACTGATGACTTGTGCGTCGTACATCTTTTTCTGGCGGTCAAAGTTTTGCTGGTAATAATTCCGTTCGTTGAGGGCAGAATTGTACGACGCCAAAGCGTTGGTTACGTTTTCCTGCAAATTGATTTTGTCGAGTTCTGCCAGAAGTTGTCCTTTTTTGACTTGGCTGTTGAAATCCACATAAATCTTGCTGACCAACCCCGACACCTGCGTGCCAACTTCAATTTCGTCCATAGGCTGAACGCTTCCTGTGGCGGTTACTTCGGTGGTAACGTCTCCATTTTCAATACGTTGGGTTTGCAATTCGATAAAAGTCGCTTTTTCCTTCCCGAAGAAAAGATACGCCAAAGCGATAATGCCTACTACTATAAGGGCAATGATGAGATTTTTAATTCCTTTTTTCATTATGTTATAAGTTGAAGATTTGACAATTTGGAAATTTGGAAATCTGA
>JAUNTM010000005.1 GCA_030538675.1 Capnocytophaga sp. | reverse complement strand
TTTCAAAACCATATAAATAATTATGATGAAAAAAAGTATCTTCGCACTCTCAATAGTTGTTCTTTTGGGAACTATAGCTTGTCAAACATCTCAAAAGAAAAATGAAACCGTCAATAAAGCAATGAAATCAGACAAAAAAGTTGTATATCAAGTATTTACACGTCTTTTCGGAAATACAAACACGACCAACAAAGCGTGGGGAACGAAAGAAGAAAACGGCGTAGGCAAATTTTCGGATTTTACCGATGGAGCCCTGCGGGAAATCAAGGATTTGGGGGCAACCCACATCTGGTACACCGGCGTGCCGCATCACGCACTTGTGGGCGATTACACGGCTTTCGGCATTTCCGATGATGACCCCGATGTGGTCAAAGGCAGGGCAGGGTCGCCGTATGCCGTAAAGGATTATTACAATGTCAATCCCGATTTGGCAGACAATCCTGAAAACCGCCTGCAAGAATTTGAAGCTTTAATTCAGCGGACGCACCGCAACGGATTGAAAGTCATTATGGACATCGTGCCGAACCACGTAGCCCGTCGTTACGAAAGCATTTCCAAACCCGAAGGCGTGAAAGGTTTTGGCGAAGGCGATGACACTTCTGTTCAATACGATGTGAACAACAATTTTTATTATAATCCGGGAGAGGCTTTCGTTGTGCCTAAATCCGATGGATATTTGCCGTTAGGCGGTGAAAAAAATCCGTTGGCAGATGGTTTTTTTGACGAAAATCCTGCCAAATGGACGGGCAACGGTGCGAGAAATTCAAGCCCCGATTTTAACGATTGGTACGAAACGGTAAAACTTAATTTCGGTATCCGTCCCGACGGAACAAAAGATTTTCCCGAGCTTCCCGAAGGTTTTGAAAATGAGGATTACAATGCCCATTACGATTTCTGGCAACAGCAAACCGTTCCTGATACGTGGTTGAAATTCAAAGACATAGCCTTATTTTGGTTAGAAAAAGGCGTGGACGGTTTCCGTTACGATATGGCGGAAATGGTACCGGTGGAGTTTTGGAGTTACCTCAATTCGCATATCAAAAAACAAAATCCCGAAGCGTTTTTGCTGGCGGAAATCTACAACCCGAAAGCGTACCGCGACTATATCCGCAAAGGAAAAATGGATTATCTGTACGACAAAGTGCAGTTGTATGACACGCTACGGGCGATTGTTTCTTACGGAAATTCCACCGATGCCATCGCCCCGATGCAGCACGAACTCTCGGATATTGCCCACAATATGCTCCACTTTTTGGAAAACCACGACGAACAGCGGATTGCTTCGCCCGAATTTGCAGGATACGCCGAAAAAGCCAAGCCCGCGATGACGGTTTCGGCGTTGGTGAGCGATGCCCCCGTGATGATTTATTTCGGTCAGGAAGTAGGGGAGAAGGGAGCTGAAAATGCCGGTTTCGGGAGTCATTCACGGACTTCGATTTTTGATTATACCGGCGTGCCGGCACACCAGCGTTGGGTAAATGACAAAAAATTTGACGGCGGACAACTTTCCGAAGCCGAAAAGAATTTACGTGATTTTTACAAACGATTACTCAACCTAACCGTCAGCGGAAGTTATGCCGACATCCACCACTATAATCGCGAACGGACGGAGTTTTACAACGATAAAGTATATTCGTTTGTGCGTGGTAACGACCGCGAGCAGTGGATTATCGTTGCGAATTTTAGCGAAAGCGATACTTTCGGGTTTGACCTGCAAGTGCCGCAGCACGTTATCGGGAGTTGGTTTTTAAGCGATGGCGAATATGTACTAAAAGATGCTTTGTACGATGAAAACCAAACCGTTATGAAAATAACTAACGGAGTAGGCAGAGTGAGAGTTGATGTAGCACCGTTACAATCATTGGTGTTTAAAATCGAAAAAAAATAAAAATGGAAAAAGTGGATATTCTTATTGTCGGCGGGGGACCTATCGGGATAAATTGTGCGGTGGAAGCGGTTAAAAGCGGGCTTTCATACATCATTATTGAAAAAGGAACGGTGGTCAATTCGCTGTTTAATTATCCGTTATATATGCGTTTTTTTTCGTCGGCAGACAAGCTGGAAATTGATGACATTCCGTTTATTTCCACCGCACCCAAACCGGGACGGCAAGATGCGTTGGAATATTATCAGGGTATCGTCCGCCAGAAAAAATTGAATATCCGTCTGTACGAAAAAGTGACGGAAGTCCGCCAAGAAAACGGTTTGTTTTCCGTAAAAACGACTAAAAATTCGTACTTTGCCTCAAATGTGGTCATTGCCACGGGATTTTATGGCATTCCGAATTTGATGAACGTTCCGGGCGAACATCTTCCGAAAGTAAAGCATTATTACACAGAGCCTTATCCGTATGTAAACCAAAATATCGTGGTGGTCGGGGCGAGTAATTCGGCAATTGATGTAGCACTGGAAACCTACCGTAAAGGAGCTTCGGTAACGATGATTGTAAAAAGTGGCGAAATTTCCGAAAGGGTCAAATATTGGGTGAAACCCGACATCGATAACCGCATCGCCGAAGGAAGCATCAAAGCGTATTTTCATTCGGAAATTACCGAAATTACGGAAAAATCAGTCGTTTTTACGGACGGAAACGGTGAAATTCACGAAATTGACAATGATTTTGTATTTGCGATGACGGGCTATCTTCCCGATTTTGATTTTCTGCGAAATTCGGGAATTGCCTTGCAGGGCGAAAATCTCAATCCGCTGTACAATCCTGAAACGATGGAGACGAACGTACCGAATTTGTATTTGGCGGGTGTGGTTTGCGGCGGAAAAGATACGCATTTGTGGTTTATCGAAAATTCACGGGAACACGCCGGACGGATTGTGCGGAATATCAAAAACATGAATTTGATTTAATGCATTGATTTTTAATATTTTATAATGTAGAAATGATGTTTTTCTTGCCCAACGCTTTACGTTGGGCTGAAGTAAGCCAGTCTTTCAGGCTTGGCAAATGTTACATTTCCAAATTATCGTTATCTTTGCTTCTTTCAAAAATAATTCAAAAAATGGCACAGAAACCAAGCATACCGAAAGGAACACGTGATTTTTCGCCTGCCGATTTGGCAAGACGAACGTATATAACCAATAGTATCCGAAGTGAATTTACCAAATTCGGGTTTCAACCTATTGAAACTCCGAGTTTTGAGAATTACGACACGCTGATGGGCAAGTACGGCGAAGAAGGTGACCGACTGATTTTCAAAATCCTCAATTCGGGCGATTTTGCGGCAAAAACCAACGATGACGATTGGAATGCGAAAAACGTAGCCAAACTCACGCCGCAGATTTCGGAAAAAGCCCTGCGGTATGACCTTACCGTGCCGTTTGCCCGCTATGTGGTGCAGCACCAGAACGACATTACGTTTCCGTTCAAACGCTACCAAATGCAACCCGTATGGCGTGCCGACCGTCCGCAAAAAGGGCGCTTCCGTGAATTTTACCAATGCGACGCCGATGTGGTGGGAAGCAACAGCCTCTGGCAGGAAGTGGAATTCGTGCAACTGTATGATGCCGTTTTTACCAAACTCAATCTGCAAGGCGTAACCATCAAAATTAATAACCGTAAGATTCTCAGCGGTTTTGCCGAAGTGATTGGCGAAAGCGACAAACTCATCGACTTTACGGTGGCTCTCGATAAGTTGGACAAAATCGGGAAGGACGGCGTGATTAAAGAGATGATTTCCAAAGGAATTTCGGAAGAAGCAATTGAGAAAATCAACCCGATTTTTGAAATGAAAGGCTCTTTTTCGGAAAAAATTGCCCTGCTGGAAACCATTCTTGCGGCATCCCCCGAAGGGAAAAAAGGCATCGAAGAACTGCAATTTATTGAAAATGCCTTGGCGGAAATGCCATTACAAACCGCCGTGTTGGACTTGGACGTAACGCTGGCTCGAGGGCTGAATTATTACACGGGAGCGATTTTTGAAGTGGCGGCACCGGCGGGCGTGAGCATGGGGTCAATCGGTGGTGGCGGACGCTATGATGACCTTACGGGGATTTTCGGGCTGAGTGGCGTGAGCGGCGTGGGTATCTCGTTCGGGCTTGACCGCATCGGGTTGGTAATGGACGAACTCCAACTTTTCCCGCAAACTATTGATGAAACGCTTGATGTGTTGTGTATCAATTTCGGCGAAAAAGAAGCCCTGCAAAGTTTCAAACTCGTGCAGAAATTACGCCAAAACAATGCTAAAGCCGAAGTGTATCCCGAAACAGCCAAAATGAAAAAACAAATGAATTACGCCGACAAACGCAATATTCCTTTTGTGGTCATCATCGGCGAAAACGAATTGCAAAACGGCACATTTGTTCTTAAAAATATGAAAAATGGTGAACAACAGACGCTTGATGAAGAAGCTGTTGTTCAAACTGTTATGAAAGGATAATAACTGAAAAATAATATTTAACGTGAGTTCGACCTAATAAGTTATTGAATATTAGCATCTTAGCCCTCACCCCTACCCCTAACACTTCCTCGCTTTCGCTCACATAAAGGAGAGGGGAGCCACTCGGATACCATTGGGCTTTTTCTCCCCTCTCCTTTGGAGGGAGGTAGGGAGTTAAAGTATTGATTTACAATGTTTTATTATATCGAACTCACGTTATTTAATAAGGTGTTTTGTAAAAACAAAATAATCTGTATTCACGAAACACCTTATTATTTACAAACCACCACTTCCACGCCTTTTTCTTCCAATCGGGTTACAAAATGAGGGTCAATTTGGCTGTCGGTGATAAGCACGTCAATTTGGTCAATACCGGCAATACGCCCGAAACCGCGTTTACCGATTTTTGATGAATCTGCCAAGACGATAACCTTTTCCGAATGCTCTATCATTTTTTGGTTCAGGTGGGCTTCGCTGGCGTTCGATGTGCTGATGCCGAAATCAAGGTCGATGCCGTCCACGCCGAGAAACAGTTTGTTGCACGAGAAATCGGCAAGCGTTTTTTCTGCCATAGCGCCCACTGTTGAGGTGGAGCTTTTTCGCAATTCGCCACCGAGATGTACTGTGTTTACAGTGCTTTCGCGTGCCAATTCCAAGCCCACCCGCAGCGATGGCGTCAGCACCGTAAGTCCGCTGAATCCCGTGATGATACGTGCCAAAAAATGAATGGTTGTCCCCGATGCCATGATGATAAAATCGTTGTTGCTTACGTATTCGAAAGCTTTTTCGGCAATCCGTTTTTTTTCGTCCACCATAATGTTTTCTTTTTCGTGCACATTCTGTTCGAAAGCGTAACGAGCCTGCTTACTCGCTCCGCCATGTGTCCGAAAAAGCAATTCGCTTTCTTCCAAATAATTCAAGTCCTTGCGGATAGTAACCAGCGATACTTTCATGGATTCACTAAGGTCTTGTACGGACAGATAGCCCGATGCGTCTAAGAGTTCAAGTATTTTCTTCTGTCTTTCATTTATACTCTTCATAGAAAAATAGTTGTTAATTACAGCCCAAAGATATAACTTTTCCGGAGAAAAAAACTTCGATATACAAAACATTTTTCATTTTACAGATTAAAAACTTTCTTTTTCGAAAGCAAAATAATATTTCAAAAATAAAAATAGTTGATTTTATTTCGTTTTACAATTATTTTTTCAACTATTTTATTTCAAATTAAATTATTGATTTTCATATAAATAAAAAATATTCAAGCCATATATTCAGTTGTCGAATAAAAAAATAGCTCAAAGTATTTTTCTATTTAAAAATTTCTTTCTACTTTTGTTTTCGAAATAATAAACGAACAAAAATTACTAATATGAAACGGTCAAGTAATATTTCAAAACTTAAAGAAACCCCTCAATGGGATTTTGTCGTCATCGGAGGCGGTGCCAGCGGATTGGGAACAGCCCTTGATGCTGCCACACGGGGTTTCAAAACACTGCTGTTAGAATCCCATGATTTTGCCAAAGGGACGTCGAGCCGCAGCACAAAATTGGTGCACGGAGGCGTGCGTTATTTGGCACAAGGCGACATTGCACTCGTAAAAGAAGCTCTCAGAGAACGCGGATTGCTCGCCCAAAATGCTACCCACTTAGTCAAAAACCAATCGTTCGTAATCCCGAATTACACGTGGTGGGGCGGTCCGTACTATCGTTTTGGTCTGGGAATGTACGACTTACTCGCTGCCGGACTTAGTTTAGGAAAAACGGTACACATTAATAAGGAAGAAACCATAAAAGCGCTGCCGACGTTGGTAGACCACGAACTCTACGGCGGTGTCGTGTACAAAGACGGTCAGTTTGACGATTCCCGTTTGGCGGTCAACCTCGCCCAAACCATTGCCGAGCAGGGCGGCTGCGTACTCAACTATGCCAAAGTAACAGGATTGCTCAAATCCGATGACGGTAAAATAAAAGGCGTAAAAATGCAGGACATGCTTTCGGGCAATTCTTTCGATATCGAAAGCAAAGTGGTTATCAATGCTACGGGCGTTTTCACCAATGACATTCTAAATATGGACAATGCCCATCATGGCAAATTCGTTGTGCCGAGCCAAGGCATCCATTTGGTGTTGGACAAATCGTTCTTGCCGGGCGACGATGCTCTGATGATTCCGAAAACGTCGGACGGACGCGTGCTTTTCGCCGTTCCATGGCATGGCAAAGTCGTAGTCGGCACCACCGATACGCTTATCGACGAACCTTCGTTCGAGCCGCAAGCGTTGGAAAAAGAAATCGAATTTGTGCTTGAAACGGCTTGTACGTATCTCACCAAAAAACCAACTCGTAAAGACGTACTTTCGGTTTTCGCCGGATTGCGTCCGTTGGCAGCACCCAAAGACGGCGGCACGAAAACCAAAGAAGTATCGCGAAGCCACAAAGTCATCGTTTCCGACACGGGTTTGGTTACGATTACCGGAGGAAAATGGACAACCTACCGCAAAATGGCGGAAGATACGGTTGACGAAGCGCTGAAAGTCCACAACATCGACTATGTACATTGCACTACCGAGCATCTGCCTATCCACGGAAACATCCCGAAAGAACAAGTCGATTTGGAAAACCACCTATATATATATGGTGCGGATATTCCGAAAATCGAAGAAATGTGGAAATCAAACCCCGAAACAGCTGCCAAAATCTACCCCGACTATCCGTACACCGCAGCCGAAGTCATCTGGGCGGCACGCTACGAAATGGCACAAACGGCAGAAGATGTACTCGCACGCCGTGTCCGCCTGCTGTTCTTGGACGCTCGTGCTGCCATTAAAGCCGCTCCCGAAGTAGCCCGCATCCTCGCTGCCGAACTCGGGCATAATCAAGATTGGATACACAAACAAGTCGCTGAATTTGAGCAACTTGCCAAAGGATATATTTTAGAATAATTTATAAAAAAAACTGTAAATCAACATAATATGAAAAATAAACTTATATTGGCTCTTGACCAAGGCACTACCTCATCACGGGCTATCGTATTCAACCACAACGGCGAAATCGTAGAGGTATCGCAAAAACCATTTGAACAAATATTCCCGAAACCGGGCTGGGTGGAACACGACCCGAACGAAATCTGGTCATCACAAATTTCGGTCGCTGCCGAAGTGGTTGCCAAAACAGGTATTTCCGGACTTGAAATCGCCGCTATCGGTATCACCAATCAGCGTGAAACGACCGTAGTTTGGGACAGAGAGACCAGCGAGCCTATCTATAACGCTATTGTGTGGCAAGACCGCAGAACGTCCAAATATTGCGACCAGCTGAAAGCCGAAGGACACGTAGAAATGATTAAAGAAAAAACAGGCTTGGTGCTTGATGCGTATTTCTCAGGAACAAAACTCAAATGGATTTTGGACAACGTAGAAGGGGCAAGAGAAAAAGCCGAAGCCGGGAAACTCTGTTTCGGTACGGTTGATACGTGGCTCGTGTGGAAACTTACACGCGGCAAAATGTTCATCACCGATGTATCAAACGCAAGCCGTACCTTGTTGTTTAACATTCGTGAAATGAAATGGGACGAGGAGTTACTGAAATTATTCAATATCCCGAAATCGATTCTTCCGGAGGTGAAACAAAGCAGTGAAATCTACGGCGAAACGGCAACGACATTGTTCGCTTCCAAAATCCCGATTGCGGGTATTGCGGGCGACCAGCAAGCGGCTCTTTTCGGACAGATGTGTACGCAACCCGGAATGGTTAAAAATACGTACGGGACAGGTTGCTTCCTGTTGATGAACACCGGCGAAAAAGCGGTGTATTCGGAAAATAACCTGCTGACGACCGTAGCTTGGAAAATCAACGGGAAAACCACGTATGCCCTTGAAGGAAGCGTTTTCGTTGGCGGTGCCGCTATCCAGTGGGTTCGCGACGGGCTGAAAATGGTGCGTACCGCTCCGGCTATCAACAGTTTGGCGGAAACGGTGGAAGACAACGGAGGTGTGTATTTCGTACCAGCGATGACAGGGCTTGGGGCGCCGTACTGGGACCAATACGCCCGTGGGGCGATACTCGGAATTACTCGTGGTACGACTGACGGACACATCGCTCGGGCTACGCTTGAAGGCATCGCTTTCCAAGTGTATGACATCGTAAAAGCGATGGAGGCCGATTCGAAAGAAAAAATGACGGAACTCCGCGTGGACGGTGGGGCGACGGCAAGCAACCTTTTGATGCAAATCCAAGCCGACCTTTTCGGTGCGAAAATCATCCGTCCGAAAACATTGGAAACTACTGCTTTGGGAGCGGCTTACTTGGCAGGATTGGCAGTCGGTTATTGGAAAAACATTGACGAAATCCAAAAACAATGGATTGTCGACCGTGAGTTTGAAGCCAAAATGGACGGTGAGAAAGTAGAAGAAATGCTCCACTTCTGGCATAAAGCCGTAAAAAGAGCCCAAAGTTGGGAAGAATAATAACGTAAACCAATTCATAATCACATACCCAATCTGTAACGGATTGGGTATCAATACTAACTTTTTAAATTAAATAGTTTATGACACCATTTTTAGCAGAAGTTTTAGGAACAATGATTCTTATTTTGTTGGGTAACGGAGTGGTTGCCAACGTAGTGTTGAACAAAACCAAAGGGAACAATTCCGGGTGGATTGTCATCACGACGGGCTGGGCTTTGGCGGTATTCGCCGGGGTGGTAATCGCCGGTCCTGTTAGTGGGGCACACTTGAATCCTGCCGTAACTCTCGGTTTGGCGATTGCCGGAAAATTCGCTTGGGCAAACGTGGGCAGCTTCATTGCCGCACAATTTATCGGGGCATTCATCGGAGCATTTTTAGTGTGGCTGATGTACAAAGACCATTTTGCTGCCACAGATGATAACGGCTCGAAACTCGCTTGTTTCAGTACAGGTCCGGCTATCCGCAATCCGCTTTCTAACTTGATTAGCGAAATTATCGGTACGTTTGTATTGGTGTTTGCCGTATTCTATATCGCAGGTCCTTCGCTGGATAGTGACGTACTCGGCGATACGGTTATCGGGTTGGGTTCTGTCGGGGCAATTCCGGTGGCGTTCATCGTTTGGGTTATCGGTATCTCTTTGGGCGGAACTACCGGCTATGCCATCAACCCTGCCCGCGACTTAGGTCCCCGCATCATTCACGCTATCGTACCGATGAAAAAAGGCGACGGCGATTGGGGATATGCTTGGATTCCTGTCGCAGGACCAATCATCGGGGCTGTTATAGCGGCTTTGCTGTATATGAATATATAAAAAACAAGAGGGAATGCTTCAAGGATTTCGCTGATTGCGCTTCTTTTGAGCATTCCTTATTTTACTAATTCGTTAAAAATACTATCATGAAAAGATACATCATGCTTTCTGCTGCACTGTTGGGGGTTGCATTCAGTTACGGACAAGATAAAAATACAGATTACAAGCCAATCGACCTGAATCTTCAAGTGAAAACAATGCACTTGTGGCGTGGCTATCGCGTTACTGACGCAGCTCTTTCGGCAGCTACCTTGGCTTACACGAGCCCTGACGGACATTGGAAAGCCGGCTTCTGGGGCGGTTACTCGTTCAATGGGCAGTACACCGAGTTTGACAATTTCGTAGAATATTCAAACAAAGGATTTTATGTCGGACTTTGGGATATCAATAATTTTTCGGATTACCCGAATGCGAAGTTTTTCAGCTACAAGCATAACGGCTCTCGTTTTGTTGATTTGACTCTTGCATATCAATTACAAAATGAGAAATTTCCATTGCGCTTGTCGGTCAGCACTATCCTTTTCGGGCGTGATTTTTATACAGAAAACAACGATACCAAAAGCCGCTATTCCACTTATATCGACCTTAGTTCCCGTGTATGGCGGCAGGGCTCGAGCCAACTTACAGCGGGTGTTGCCGGAGCATTTGCCTTACGCAACGGCGATGATATGACAGCTCATTTCTATGGCGAAAAAGCAAATTTGGTCAACGTATACTTGCAATATTCAAAAAATATTACGGTACTGAACCACACCATGCCCGTATCGGCTTTGGCAATGTACAACCCTGAACGACAGATAGGCGGGTTGCAATTTGCCATTAATTTATTCTAAAAACGCCTCATTTTTTTCTGTACGAAAATCCGTAGTAAGCGATTGCTACGGATTTTTTATTGGATTTCTTTAAAACGGCATGAGTTCGATATAATTGGCAGCGATTGTTCTTGTAAAAAAAGTCTTTAACACACGACAAATTGTCAAATTATCTCATCAAATAACCGATTTGGTTTAATTTTTGTGGGGCTAAACAATGAAAAATCCATTTTTATGAAAAATATTTACTCCTTATTGCTATCGGTAAGCGTGATACTCGCTGGCTGTGCGCAAAACCAACAGCAAAAGCAGGCCGAAAACACACTAAAAACAACTACTATGGAGAAACAAGCAACTGGAGAACAGACGGTTTATTCGTTTGTCGTCAAGGATATCACAGGGAAAGACTTTGCACTCGCAGACCTCAAGGGCAAAAAAATAATGATTGTCAATACCGCTTCCAAATGCGGGCTCACACCTCAATACGAAGAGCTTGAGGCATTGTACAAAAAGTATAAAGATAAAAATTTTGTCATCTTAGGATTTCCTGCCAACGACTTTATGTGGCAAGAACCCGGGAGTAATGAAGAAATTGCGCAATTTTGCAAAATCAATTACGGGGTGACATTTCCCATGATGGAAAAAATCACCGTGAAAGGCAAAGGCATGCATCCGCTGTATCAATTTCTGACCGAAAAAGATAAAAACGGGGTGGAGGATTCAAAAGTAAGTTGGAATTTTCAAAAATATCTTATCGGAGAGGACGGGCGTTTGCAAAAAGTAATTTCGCCACGTACGTCGCCTTCCGACAAAGAAATTATCAATTGGATAGAACAATAATTGTATGAATGTGAAATTGGACATATTGGCTTTTGGTGCACATCCTGACGATGTGGAACTCGGGTGTTCGGGTACACTTGCCAAAGAGATTGCTGCGGGCAAGCAAGTGGGCATCATCGACCTTACACGAGGCGAACTCGGAACAAGAGGAAGTGCCGACACCAGGACAGCCGAAGCACACGAAGCGGCTAAAATACTCGGCATCAATATACGTGAAAACTTAGATTTTTTCGACGGATTTTTCGCAAATGATAAAGAACATCAACTCGAAATTATCAAAAAAATACGCAAATACCAGCCCGAAATCGTGTTATGCAATGCCGTTGACGACCGGCATATCGACCATGGGCGTGCTGCCAAGCTCGTCAGTGATGCTTGTTTTCTGAGCGGATTACGAAAGGTAGAAACGTACTATCACGGCAGTTTGCAAGAGGCTTGGCGACCCAAGTTTGTATATCATTACATCCAATGGAAAAACCTCCAACCCGATTTCGTGGTGGATATCACAGGATATATCGAAACCAAAGTAGCTTCGGTATTGGCGTACAAAACCCAATTCTACGACCCCGAAAGTAAAGAACCTTCAACACCGATTTCCGACCAAAATTTTATCGATAGCGTAACCTATCGGGCACGTGATTTGGGCAGGCTGGCGAGTGTGGCGTACGCCGAAGGATTTACCGTAGAGCGTACGCCTGCCGTGAATTCGCTTTGGGATATAAAATAGAATCTATTAACAAAAGGCGTATTTTCGCCGTAACAAACACGAATACTATGAAATTATTATTATTGACTATCGGAATTTTGGGACTTTGCGTTGCCGGTATTGCCATCAAAATATGGGCTAAAAAAGACGGTAAATTTGCAGGTACGTGTGCGAGTCAAAATCCACATTTGAACAAATCGGGAGAGCCTTGCGGTTTCTGTGGGAAAATGCCCGAAGAGCAAGACTGCAAAGCATCGTAAGAACCTCATGATATGGCGAACAGCGAAGTTTTAACCAACAAAATCAAAGAAGCAAGACAAGGCAAGCAAAAGGCGTTTAGTTTTTTGCTTGACTTATTTTGGACGGATGTTTACGCATTTCAACTCAAACGCACTGCCGACGAGTCCGATGCGGAAGACATTACGGTACAGACATTTGCCAGAGCGTTTGACAAAATCGACTCATATAATGAGGCTTTTTCTTTCAAAACCTGGCTGACTACCATCTCCAAAAACATCCATATCGACATGCTTCGCAACCGCCAAAACAGCCCGCTCGATGCCACCAATGAAAACGAAATAATGGCGATAGCCGATGAGTCTCCTACTGCCGAAGACCAACTTATTACAGAACAAAACCTCAACCGGTTACTCAGCTGTATCAAACAACTCAAAGAACCGTATCGTACTGCTATCCAACTACGCTATCTGCAAGAAAAATCGTATAAAGAAATTGCCGAAGAGACCCAATCCTCTTTATCAAATGTAAAAGTAACCCTGATGCGTGCCAAAAAGTTGCTGGCGGAAATCATCCGAAACAACGCAAAGCCTGCATGACAACGCATTGCTGACTATACCGTGCGTGCGAATTCTTCCAATGAAACCTCCTCCTCGTCAATTTTCTTTTTGAGTCTGTGCCATGCCACCCGCGAACTTTGTGGCGAAATACCGAGAATTTTCCCTATTTCGATATGGGAAAATCCAAGTTTAGCAAGCGATACCAACCTTATTTCCGATTGGCTAATGCCTGCAACTTTATCTTTCAGACGCTTGATGAAATCAGGATGTACTTTGTTAAAGCTCTTCAAGAACAATTGCCAATCCTCATGCGTGAGCAATTTATTTACATCTACATTTAAGGCTTTATCCGAAGTCTCCTCCTCTGTCATTTGAATCCTTTGAGTAAGCCTGTTGGTGAAATATTCCAGCTCCGTTTTAGCCTTGTCGAGCTCCAATTCCTTTTCTTTGTTTTTACGAATAAGGACACCCCTTATTTTATAGAACAAAGCGCCTAATATTATGATTATAAGAATCATAACTATGGTTATTGTGATTGTTTGCAGCCGGGCCGATGATGTGTTTTCTTTCTCGATTTCCAGATTTCTGAGATCATTTTTCTGCTGGGCACGCATCAGCAGCAGTAAGTTGAACCGTCTGTCCCTTTCATTTGCCGCAAACGCCATAGAGTCTTGATAGACACCTGCCTCTGCATACTTTTCTTGAGCCATATACCACTTTCTCATTGCGGTATAGAATTTCACGTTGCGAGACGTATATTCATCACGCAAAAGATGCTTTTCGACAACATCCAAATAGCTTTTGGCTTTTTCCAATTCCGACCGGCTCACCAAAATATCGGCAATAAGGCTTCCGGAATTGACAATCAAGCGACTATCACGGATACGCAATGCGTTATCCCAATCCAGTTCCAACAGCGGTAAAGCCTCCTCGTAGCGGTTTTGCAAATAACGATTTTCACCTATATTCCCCATGGATATCGCATAGTGCGTCCCCTCTTTGCTATACGGGAGAGACTCATCGGCAGCCCTCTTGAGGAATAAGTCCGACATATCATACTTTTCCGTCTGCTGATAACAGACGCCCAACGTATTGGTAGCATTCCATTTAAACCACCAATTGTTCTTATCAACAGCAATCGGAAGCGTTTTCGAGGCGTAGTAAATAGCATTTTCGTAATCTTTGAACCTGTAAAAACGCTCGGCAATCATCCCGTAAATATAGACCGACTCAGGGAAAGTATCCAGCGAAAGCTCTGCCATATTCTTTCCCGTTTGGATATAATTCTCAAAAGCCAATTCATAATTTTGGACATCAATCCAGTAATATTCCGAAATATCAAACAAAACACGAGTTGCCAATACCTCATTCTTTTCCCGCTTAGAACGTTTAATGACATCCTGAAAAAGAGCGACAATGACCGCCGTGCTGTCCGGATTCTCCTTACATCTGTCCTTCACATAGTACGCATACCAATAATCGCTCATCAAAGACAAATGCGGGTCTTTATTTTTTTTGGCAAACTGTTTTATCTCTTTGGCAATCCTCTTAGCCTCTGCCGATGAAGAAATAGTCAAAAACCTTGCCTGCAACGAATCATACGCTTGCGAATGCGTATAATAAGACTTATGCAGCAAGTCCTTGTAAGGCAACTGCCCATAAGCCTGTGCAACACAAAGTAAAAAAAACACAAAAACTTTCTTTTTGCCCTTGCAAGCGATCATTTCGTTCAATCTCATCGTCAATCGTAGTACGTATGTAGTAATTTATATTTTACAAAAGTACTATTTTATTTCAAACAAACCGTTAAGAGAAAATATTTAACATCTGAAAATCACCACCTTCAATTTTTAGCCGCTATTTTTTAGGGCGTGCCCCCCAATTTTTAATGATTGGGGGGTCGGGCTTTCCGCTGCAATACACTCGCGAAACCGCTTTTTTTGCACGCCCTGCGTTGGCTTCCGCTGGTCGCCCCCGCAGTGTCGGCAAAAAACAGCGTTTCGCTTCGCTTTATTTCCGCTACTATCCCTCACGCAGGGAACAGGGAATAGGGGGTAGGGGATAGGGAATAGGCAATAGACAAAAGCCAACTCCTGTCAAACCAATTCAAATACCAAAAGCGTTCGAGCACCGAGGCATCCAAATTATAACAAGCAAAAATTTATGTAGCGCAAGGTGAAGATTTCTGTAAAGTAATATTGTGATATTCAATAATTTATCGAATTGCCCCAGGTTATTTTACGGCAAACTGTGCCACGATTTTATCCACGATGACTTGGGCTAATTTTTCTTTGCTTTCTACCGTCCATCCGGCGATGTGGGGCGTGAGGATTACATTGTCCGCCTGCATCAAATAGCAGAACGAAGCCGGCAGATTGCCATCGGAAAAGAAATCTTCAAACGAACTTTTTTCATATTCCAATACATCAAGTCCCGCTCCTTTGACCTTACCCGATTGCAATGCCGCCACCAAATCATCGGTAACAACGCTCTTGCCCCTCGCCGTATTGATAAACCAGAACGGTTTGGCAAAACGGTTGATGAAATCCGCATTTATCATCTTGAGAGTCAGCGGTGTTTGCGGCGTATGCAGGCTTACGGCATCCGCTTTTGCGAAAAACTCGTCCAACGAAACCTGCACCGCATTTTCATCACCGACATTTTCTTTGATGTCGTAGCAAATCACTTGACAATCAAAGCCTTTCAGTTTTTTCGCAAATGATTTTCCCATATTGCCGTAGCCGATGATGCCGACCGTGAGATAATCCAATTCAAAACCCCGGTTTTCTTCCCGAAGCCACTTTCCGTGTATGATTTCGTTATTTGATTTTTTGAATTTATTAAGAAGCGAAAGCAGCATTCCGAGCGTATGTTCGCCCACAGCATTGCGGTTGCCTTCGGGCGCGGCGATGAGCGTAATGCCTTTACTTTCAGCATATCCGCAATCTATATTTTCAAGTCCTGCCCCGACCCGTCCGATAAATTTGAGTTTGGTGGCTTTGTCCAAAAACGCTTTGTCGATAGAAAAACGACTTCGCAAAATAATGCCGTCATATTCGTGTATTTTCGCTTCGATTTCTTGTTTTGAGCTGTAGTAATCTTCGTGGTTTTCAAATCCGTTATCCGATAATTGCTCCAACATCAGCGGATGGTTGGTATCTAAATGTAGTATTGTCATTTTTTTAGGTTTTAGGGATTAGGAGTTAGCCAATAGCCAAATAGTTATTAGGGGCTTTATTCTTTTATCTTTAAACTTTATCCTTGTTCTTTTTTAACTTTTTCCTTTAATTAACAACTCTGCTCAGTCTGCCGAACAGCACCTTTCGGAGCGTTAAGTAATTCATAATATCTTCCAAAATAATTGGTTTTTCTTCATCAGGACTGTTTTTTATATTTTCTTGTAATTCATTGATTAACTGATTGATGAGAGTTACTCGGATATTTAAAAGAATATCTGCAACAGCTTTATCTACGCCTTCTTCGAGCGTTTGCGGATTGATGTGGTGGCGTTGCCAGTCGTGCAGGCGGTGTTTTTCATCTTCCATAGCGATGTCCGATAGTTTTTCGGCAGTTTCGATAGAAAGTTCGTTTGCCAAAGTGGCGATTTCTACAAGATTTTCTTCTTGAAATTTACGCATCACATACTGATAAATTTCTTTAAAAAAAGGATTGGCAAGCTCGATTTCGTCCTGTTGGAGTTCAAGGAAAATTTTTTCGTATATTTTGATGTTTTGAGTAATTTCTTCTTCTTTAAGATTTCCTTCTTCGTCAGTTGCAAAAATAATTTCTTTAAACATCCCATCTTTATTTCCGTAGAGGGTAAGATGCTTTATAAGGTCATGCTCCAACACTTCTTGCCGATTTACTTGAGCTTTGATTTGCTCATCGCGGGTGTGGATGACCTGCATTGTTTTCTTGCGTTCTGCCTTTTGCCCTTCGTAGCGTTCTTTATTGAATTTTTGCGAAAGCGTAGAAAAAAGCACTTCTTCCGAAATATCCATAATTTGCGAGCATTCGCGGATGTAAATTTCCTGCTTGATGAGGTCGGGGATTTTTGAGATGCTTTCGACCATGTCGCGGATGGTTTCCGCCTTGCGGATAGGGTCGTTTTGGGTTTCGTTCATCAATAACGATGCCTTGAAACGGATAAAATCGGTGGCGTTTTCGTTGAGATATTGCACCAAATCCTCGTAGGCGGTTTTCCGTGCGAAACTGTCGGGGTCTTCCCCGTCGGGAAACGTGCAAATCTTGACGTTCATTCCTTGTTCCAAAATCAAATCCACCCCCCGTATAGATGCCCGAAGCCCTGCCGCATCGCCATCGTAAAGCATTGTGATATTGGGCGTTAGCCGATTAATTAATCGGATTTGTTCGGTTGTGAGAGCCGTTCCGCTGGACGAAACCACATTTTCAATCCCCCGCTGGTGAAACTGAATGACATCGGTATAGCCTTCTACCAGATAACAATTGTCCAACTTGGCAATGGCTTGCTTAGCGTGGTAAATCCCGTACAAGACCTTGCTTTTGTGATAAATTTCACTCTCGGGCGAATTGAGGTATTTGGCGGCTTTTTTGTCTTGCGTCAAAATCCGTCCGCCGAAGCCCAGCACGCGTCCGCTCATCGAATGGATGGGAAACATCACACGCCCTTTAAACCGGTCGAATTTTTTATCTTCTTTAACGATGGTCAATCCCGATTTTTCGAGAAATTCGAGCTGATAGCCTTCCGCAAGGGCATCATCGGTAAACGCCGACCACGCATCGGGCGAATAGCCCAGACGGAATTTGCGTATCGTATCATCGGTAAAACCTCTTTCCTTAAAGTATGATTTGCCGATAGCAAGCCCCGTTTCGGTGTCGTGGAGTGTTTTTTCAAAATATTTCTGGGCGTATTCCGACACGATGTAAAGGCTTTCCCGCTCGTCGGCAATGGCTTTTTCTTCGGTAGTAGCTTCGGTTTCTTCTATCTCGATATGGTATTTGTTCGCCAGATAGCGAATGGCTTCGGGGTAGGTAAAATGCTCGTGTTCCATCAAAAAAGCGATGGCATTACCGCCTTTTCCGCTACTGAAATCCTTCCAAATCTGCTTCACGGGCGATACCATAAAACTCGGTGTCCGTTCGTTGGCAAACGGGCTTAACCCCTTATAGTTCGCTCCCGATTTTTTGAGTTGGACGAAATCGCCGATAACCTCCTCCACGCGGGCGAGGTCGAAAACTTTGTCGATGGTGGCTTTGGAAATCAATTTGGATATGTTTTTAAGATGCAAAGATAAAAAAGACTTCTTTAAATTCATTGGTAAATACTATTTTATGCTTGATAGAAATTTTCAAGGCTCATTGTGCGGCTCTATTTTTATTTCTGAAAATAGAATCGTATTTTTGCCGTAAGAACCATTTGCAAAACCAAAACAAACTGCCAAAATATTTTATTTTATGAAATTTTTATTACTACTTGCTGCGGTGTCGCTTATTGGATGTAAAACACAGCGTGCCGAAACACCGTTTGTAGCATCTACGCCCCCGAATGTAATTATTATTCTTGCGGATGATATCGGGTATGGAGATTTGAGTTGTTATGGCGAATCAACCATCAGTACGCCACATGTCGACAAACTTTCGGAAGGAGGAATTCGGTTTACGAATGCACATACTACGGCGGCAACCTGCACACCTTCACGATATTCGTTACTTACAGGCGACTATAATTGGCGGCGTACCGATACAGGAATAGCTGACGGTGATGCTCCTATGGTCATAAAACCGGGACAATCTACGCTGGCACAAGTATTTCGCTCGGCGGGATATCATACGGGAGTAGTGGGGAAGTGGCATTTGGGGCTTGGCGATACCAAAGGCGGACAGGATTGGAACGGATACATCAGTCCGGGGCCTAAAGATATTGGATTTGATTATTCGTACATTATGGCGGCAACAGGCGACCGTGTTCCTTGCGTATGGATAGAGAATCATGCCGTGGCAAACTACGACCCGGAAGCGCCTATTTCCGTGAGCTACACCACGCCTTTTGGGGGCGAACCGCTCGGTAGGGAGCATCCCGAATTGCTCACAAAACTTCGGCCTTCGCCCAATCATGGGCATGACCAAGCTATCGTGAACGGTATCTCACGCATCGGGTATATGAAAGGTGGCGGAAAAGCGCTCTGGCAGGATGAAAATATTGCTGATACCATAGCGAGTAAAGCGGTTCAGTTTATTGAAAAAAATAAAAAAACGCCTTTTTTTCTTTATGTGGGGACGAATGATATCCATGTGCCTCGTTATCCGCATTCAAGGTTTGCGGGCAAAAGCGGCATGGGACATCGTGGCGATGCGATATTGCAATTCGATTGGACGGTAGGCGAAATTGTTCAAGCGCTTGAGCGTAATCATCTGATGGATAACACGTTGGTTATCATCACGAGTGACAACGGTCCTGTGATTAATGACGGATATGATGACCAGTCGGTGGAACTTCTCGGCGAGCACCGTCCGTGGGCAGATTTTCATCCGAATGGAGGTAAATACAGCAATTTTACGGCAGGTACAAGAGTTCCGTTTATCGTGCATTGGCAAAAATCTGTTTCAGCCCGAGAGTCCGATGCCTTAGTGTCGCAGGTGGATTTGTATGCTTCTATGGCAGCTCTTGTCAACTGCGAAAAACCGCAAAACGAAGCCATCGACAGCCAAAATGTGCTTGAGGCATTGTTAGGGAAATCTGAAAAAGGCAGGGCTTACGTGATTGCTTCGGCAGGCTCGCTGTCCATTCATGACGGCACGTGGAAATACATAGTCCCCAATCAACGGAATTCATATAATCCGTTGACTAATACGCAATTAGGAAATTCTCCGGCAGACCAATTGTACAACATTGCCAATGACAAAGCCGAACAATACAACGTAGCCGAACAATATCCTGAAGAGGTGTCGCGGTTGAAAAATTGGCTTAATGCCGAAATAAACAACTGTAAATATAAGCTAAAAATGGATGCTTTGTAAAAATATTGTGCGAATGCAAAATAAAATATGTATCTTTCGGCTCGATTAATCAAAAAATATCTATCAAATGCAAAAGAAAATCATTCCGTTGGGCAGTGTGCTATTGCTTTTTGCTTGCCAGCAACCATCGTCTCAAAAAGCTGAAATCATCTACCCTGAAACGAAAAAAGTAGACACCGTTGACGTGTATTTTGGGGAAACTGTCCAAGATGCGTACCGATGGCTCGAAGATGACCGTAGTGAAGAAACTGCCGCTTGGGTAAAAGCTCAAAATGAGGTAACTTTCGGATATCTTGAAAATATTCCTTACAGAGAAACTATCAAAAACAGGCTCGAAAAACTTTGGAATTACGAGAAAATAAGTTCGCCGTTCAAAGAAGGCGATTATACCTATTATTTTAAAAATGACGGACTGCAAAACCAAAGCGTTTTGTACCGTAAAGATAAAGAAGGCAACGAAGAACTTTTCTTAGACCCAAATACTTTTTCTGCCGACGGTACGACATCACTCGCAGGATTTAGCTTTTCGGAAGACGGTTCTCTTATGGCGTATCTTATTTCCGAAGGGGGAAGCGATTGGCGGAAACTCATTGTCATTAAAACAGCCAACAAAGAGCAAGTAGGCGATGTACTGACCGATATAAAATTTAGCGGTGCTTCGTGGAATGGCAACGAAGGCTTTTACTATTCAAGCTATGACAAACCCAAAGGGAGTGAGCTTTCTGCTAAGACGGACACGCACAAGTTGTACTACCACACCTTGAATACACCTCAAAAAAATGACCAACTTGTGTTTGGCGGCACAGCCGAGCAGAAATATCGCTATGTATCAGGACGAGTGTCGGATGACCGGCAATTTCTGTTTGTGTCAGGAGCTAATTCCACATCAGGAAATGTGCTGTTTGTCAAAGATTTAAAAAATCCTAAATCGGACTTTGTTGTCATCAGCAATCATAACCAATATGACACCAATGTAGTGTATAATGAAGGGAACAAACTCTATCTTGTAACCAATTTTAACGCGCCCAATAAGCGTTTGGTAACGGTTGATGTAACATCGCCAACATCTGAAAATTGGAAAGATGTCATTCCTGAAACCGAAAATGTGCTAAATCTATCTAAATCAGGTAATTATTTCTTCGCGAACTACATCGTAGACGCACTTTCGAAAGTAAAGCAATACGACTTAAACGGTCAGCATGTACGTGATATTACACTTCCCGGACTGGGCAGTGCGGGAGGTTTTTCGGCTAAAAAAGACGAAACAGAAACGTATTTTTCGTTTTCCAATTACTACACACCCGGGCAAATATACCGCCTCGAACTCAACAGCGGCGATTCGCAAGTGTATTGGACACCCAAAATAGACTTTAATTCAGCCGATTACGAATCCAAACAAGTATTCTACGTTTCCAAAGACGGCACGAAAGTTCCGATGATTATTACGTATAAAAAAGGGATAAAGCTTGATGGCAAGAATCCTACAATACTTTATGGTTACGGTGGGTTCAACATCAGTTTGATGCCTTCATTCAGCGTGCCCAATGCCGTATGGCTCGAAGACGGCGGTATCTATGTGGTAGCCAATCTGCGGGGCGGTGGCGAATATGGTAAAAAGTGGCATGATGCAGGTACAAAAATGCAAAAACAAAATGTATTTGATGATTTTATCGCAGCTGCGGAATATTTGATTAGCGAAAAATATACGTCATCAGATTATTTGGCTATCAAAGGAGGTTCGAACGGGGGCTTGCTCGTAGGTGCGGCCATGACCCAGCGCCCTGATTTGTTCAAAGTAGCATTGCCGGCCGTAGGCGTACTCGACATGCTTCGGTACCATACGTTTACCGCAGGTGCCGGTTGGAATTATGATTACGGAACTGCCGATGACAGCCAAGAAATGTTTGGATATCTCAAAGGATATTCGCCTGTACATAACGTGAAAGAAGGCGTACAATATCCTGCAACGCTTGTTACCACAGGCGACCATGACGATAGAGTGGTGCCGGCACATAGCTACAAATTTACCGCCGAATTGCAAAGCAAACAAACAGGCGGCAATCCTACGCTTATCCGTATTGAAACCAATGCAGGACACGGTGCAGGTACACCTATAAGCAAACTCATAGAGCAAGCTGCCGACATTCAGGCATTTACCCTTTGGAATATGGGGGTCAGAGAAGTGAAATAATAAAAGAAATTTTTAGAAAAAGACAAAAGCTGTCCGAACTTTTCGGACAGCCTTTGTCTTATAGATTATGTAAGAAGTATAGATGTCAGAAAAATCTATCTCGATTTTTTTATCTCAAAAAAATACTATCTTTGCTCAATCAACAGTAACGCTAACGATTATGTACAATTTATTAAAAGGAAAAAGAGGAATCATATTTGGGGCTTTAGACGAAAATTCTATCGCGTGGAAAACTGCCGAACGCGTTCACGCCGAAGGCGGAACTTTCGTGCTGACCAACGCCCCGATAGCCATGCGAATGGGGAAAATTAAAGAACTCGCCGAAAAAACAGGCTCGGAAATCATTCCTGCCGACGCCACCAATATGGACGATTTGCAACATCTTGTAACCAAAGCCATGGAAATTCTCGGCGGAAAACTTGACTTTGTGTTGCATTCGATAGGAATGTCGGTCAATGTCCGCAAAGGCGTGCATTACACGGAATCGAACTACGATTTTACCACCAAAGGCTGGGACGTATCGGCGCTTTCGTTCCACAAAGTGTGTCAGGTTTTGTACAAAAACGATGCGATGAACCCGTGGGGGAGCATCGTGGCACTGACCTATATGGCTGCCCAACGCACCTTCCCCGATTATAACGATATGGCGGATAATAAGGCGTATTTGGAGTCCATTGCCCGCAGTTTCGGGTATTTCTTCGGAAAAGAGAAAAAAGTGCGTGTCAATACCATTTCGCAATCGCCAACGCCAACTACCGCCGGGCAAGGCGTGAAAGGTTTCGACGGATTTATATCGTATGCCGAAAAAATGTCGCCACTTGGCAACGCCACCGCCCAAGACTGTGCCGATTACACCGTGAGCCTCTTCTCCGACCTGACCCGCAAAGTAACCATGCAGAACCTTTTCCACGACGGCGGATTCTCGCAAGTAGGTGTGAGTCAAGAGGTTATTGAGAGGTTTGAATAGTTTTATTGAAAGTATAGACTCAATGTTTTAAAAAAATCCCTGCTTAAAATTTTCGTTCTGGCAGGGATTTTTGTTGAATACTACGCATCATTTCTATTTAAGAAATTTGCTTTTTTATTCGTTATTCGGCACTACCGTGTAATTGCTTTTTTTGGTTGTGCGGTTATTACCCGTTTGGTTCGTTTTACTTTTTGTTCGGAAATACGTTGTTGCTTGCGAAGTTTGATAAACTCACTGATTTCCTTTTGCTCTTCTATCGTCAAAGGCGGACTTTGGATAACAAAATCAACTCCTTTAGGCTCTCTTATAATTCCCATAACGCTATTCTTTAAAATATTTTTCAACTAATAATTTGGCAGACTCGGTTTCGATAAACATTTTATTGTTTTTAAAATGATACGCTCCAAGTGTTTTTTCATAATGTTGTATCAACTTTGATTTTGCCACAAAAGTTACATATCCGTCAAAGCCTTTCTGAAATGAAACCTTACAGGCATAAGCCACTAAGTTTCCTGCAACACCTTCATACAATTTGTTTTCTCCGATATTGAAAAATGCACTTTCCAACAAATTCATATAAACGTGGTCGTTCATTATACTGACACTCAACAATCCTTGAATAATAGTTGGATTTCCCACGATGGTTAGTTTATAAACCTCTTTTGAAATATCTTGAAATTCAGTTTTCCAATTGAAATTCTAACCGCTTTTTTTGTAATGTTTTTCAAATCAACTTTGGACAAACGAACCACTTCAGTCGGAAAACTATCCCCCGAAATTACGTTTATGATTGAATTTGTTAGTCTGTCAATAATAAAATCTAACGCTGGCTGTGTTCGCTTTTTTATATAGCAAAGATACAAAAATGTTCGCATATCTGTACCATTAATTTGAAAAGGTAGAATTTATTAAAAAGACATTCGTAAAATCTTTGTAATTTTGCATTTTCTAATGAAATACAATTCGTCAATAAAATTATAAAACATTCAAAAATGCCCTCAAACCACCCCGATACTGCCGCTAAAGAAGTCCTTTGGTCGTTGCAAAACAACAAACGCACTGCCGAAGAAAGCCGGCGTTTTCGTCCCACAGGCAAAAAGCCCCGCAAAAACGGACTTCGGTACGTGCTTTTGGTTTTTGCAGGGTTGCTGGGATTCAGTGTTTTACTGGCATTTTTTGTAAAAGAGCCTGTTGAACTTTGCCTCGCGGAAGGATTTTGCGTGCATTCGGCAGAAACACCTTTACGCTATATTCTTTTCGTGTTTTTCAATCTTTGCGTGCTTGTTTTCGGTGTTTATTTTGCATATCGGATTGGGAGTTATTTCGGCAAAAAATGGCAGTTGTGAAAATTGCTATTTCTTTCAAAAAAACGTATTTTTGCACTTTACATAAAAATTTCATCTGATGATAAAGACCAATTTTGTGGAAGAACTTCGTTGGCGGGGCTTGCTCAACGACATCATTCCGGGTACGGAAGAACAATTGCTTAAAGAAGAAACCACCGGCTACATCGGCTTTGACCCTACCGCCGACTCGCTTCACATCGGCAGCCTTGTACCTATATTATTGTTAAAACATTTCCAGCTCGCCGGGCATCGTCCTGTGGCGTTGGTGGGCGGAGCCACGGGAATGATTGGCGACCCGACCGGCAAATCCGACGAACGAAACCTGCTCGACGAAGCCACCCTGCAACGCAATCTTGAAGGCATCAAAAACGTACTGCGCCGGTTTTTGGATTTCGACGGAAAAAGCGAAAACGCCGCCGTGATGGTCAATAATTACGATTGGATGAAAGATTTTTCGTTTGTTGATTTCGTCCGTGATATCGGCAAACACATCACCGTTAATTATATGATGGCGAAAGATTCCGTCAAAAAACGGTTTACGGGCGAAGCCAACGCCGGAATGTCGTTTACCGAATTTACCTACCAACTCATTCAAGGCTACGATTTTTATCATTTGCTTAAAAATCAAAATGTTAGTTTTCAAATGGGCGGTTCTGACCAATGGGGGAATATTACCACGGGAACGGAACTTATCCGGCGGTTGAGCAAAGGCGAATTGGAAGCCTTCGGGCTTACGTGTCCGCTCATTACCAAAGCCGACGGAACGAAATTCGGAAAATCCGAAGGCGGCAACATCTGGCTCGACAAGGACAAAACCAGCGTGTACAAATTTTACCAATTTTGGCTCAACACCGCTGATGAAGATGCCACCCGTTTCATCAAATTCTATACGTTTTTGGACAGGCAAACCATTGAAAATCTGATAGAAGAACACGCCAAGGCACCGCATTTACGCCTGTTGCAAAACACCATTGCTAACGAAATTACCACATTGGTTCACGGAGCAGACGAGCTCGCCAACGCCGTAAAAGCCTCGCAAATCCTCTTTGGAAATTCTACTTCCGAAGACTTGAAAACGCTTGACGAACAGACGTTTTTAGAGATTTTCGATGGCGTACCGCAAGCGGAAATCAACCGTAGTGATGTGTCGGATGGGTTGGATATGATTGGCATTCTTTCGGCAAAAACCGAATTTATAAAATCAAACTCCGAAGCACGCCGTGCACTCAAAGAAAATTCCATCTCGGTCAACAAAGAAAAGGTTGCGGAGGATTATATCGTCAGCGAAAAAGACCTCGTCAACGGAAAATTTATTTTAATCCAGCGTGGGAAAAAGAATTATTTTGTGGTTATAGTGAAATGATTTAATAGTTTGATTGAAAATATCGCATAGAAAAATCTTAAACGAAACGGATTTAATCGTTTTCAGAGTTAAATGATACACAATAAAGCAATGCACATCTTCGGATGTGCATTTTTTTTCGGAACTTTGCACCGCAACAAGGAGTTACGTTGTACTCCAACAAATAATAACCTAAGATTGAATAACGATGAAAAAACTTTTTACCTTAGTATTGATAGCAGGAAGCTTTTATTTCATGAATGCGCAAAGCGTTGAAACCGTAAAAGAAAAAGCAAAAACCGAAGCGAAATCCCAAAAGGAAAACGCTGAAAAGAAAGCGGAAGATACCAAAGAGTCCGTTGCCAAAAAAGTTGACAGCAAAAAGACAAAAGCTAAAGAGACCGCCGCTTCAGAAAAGGCATCAGCCACCGGAAAAGTAAATTCTACAAAGCAAAAAGCCACTGAAAAAGCGAATGGCGAAACTGCGGAAGCAAAGAGTAAAAAAGATAAAGCTACTGCCAAAGGCAAAGCTCAAAAAGAAAAAACCGAAACCAAAGCGGATGAGCTAAAGCAAGATGCCGGCAAAAAAACATCGGAATTAAAAGATAAAGCTAAAGTTCAGTAAGCTGTGTGATTTTAATGTTAGAGGAAAACTGAACGAACAAGGGTAGTAACGAAAGTTATTGCCCTTTTCTTTTTGCAGATACGTGCAAGGTGTTTGGCAAATGCCTAAAAAACTTATCTTTGCACAAATCTTTATTTTATGGCATACCGATTTATCATTCTATTAGCAGTGTTGCTCTCGGCTTGCAACAGTGATAAACGTGAAGCCGAAATACGGCAAATCCCAATGGAGATTGAAGTAATTCGGTTCGATTCGCTTTTTTTTAATACGCCTTCGGCACAATTGCCGCTACTGGAGAGCGAGTTCCCCTATATGTTTCCGGGCGATGTTCCCGACAGCGTATGGATTGAAAAACAGCATGATACGTTACAAACGGAACTTTATGACGAAGTCCGCAAACAGTTCGGAGATTTTTCTAAAGAAAAAAAGGAAATTGCCGATTTGTTCCGCCATATAAAATATTATTTCCCGAAATTCGAACCGCCCAAAATCATTACCCTCACTTCCGATGTGGATTACCATTCGCGGGTGATTTATGCCGATTCGTTGTTGCTCATCGGGTTGGATAATTATTTGGACAAAGACCACCGTTTTTATGCCAATATTCAGGAATACATCCGTTTTCATCTGCAAAAAGAAAACGTAACCACGGATATTGCCGAAGTATTTGCCGAGCAACTCGTTCCCCGTAAGCAGCATCTTTCGTTTCTCGACGTGATGATTTACGAAGGAAAAAAACTCTATGCCATGCAGCAGCTTTTGCCACAAAAAACAGAAACTGAACTATTGGGTTACGACCCGAAAAAATGGCAGTGGGCAGAAGCCAACGAAGCCGAAATATGGAGGTATTATATTGAAAATGAATTGCTTTACCAATCTGACAAACGCTTATTGAACCGTTTTATCTATCCCGCACCATTTTCCAAATTTTATATGGAACTTGACCAAGAATCGCCCGGACGGATAGGACGCTATATCGGGCTGAAAATAGTAACATCATATATGAAAAAGCATCCCGAAACATCGCTCGTACAGATGCTGGCTCTCAACTCGGACGAACTGTTCAAACAATCATACTACAAACCGAAAAAGTGAGATTAGGCTTTCGCAAACAATTTTAAATTTGAAAAATATGAAACAAAAAATATCAGATATCCGATTGAGTATCGATTTGGACGATAACCGTGTTCCTGAAAAAATACACTGGAGTGCCGAAGGCGTTTCCGATGAAGAAGCACGGGCGTTTTTCCTTTCTATTTGGGACCACAAAAGCAAAGAAACGCTGCGTATCGACCTTTGGACAAAAGACATGTCGGTTGATGAGATGAAACTTTTTTTTCATCAAACGCTCTTCACCATGGCAGACACTTTTATGAAAGCCACCAACGACGAAAAAATGTATCTCACCATGAAAGATTTTTGCGATTATTTCGCCGAAAAAATGGAGTTGAAATAAGGAATGGCAAATCGCCCGAAAAACCGAGTAAATAATAATTGAAAAATAAGAAAAAACCGTATCTTTGCATATTAAAACCATTCACAAAAAATGAGTAATCAAGAAGATATTTTGGGAGAAAATCACATCGGGACATCGGCACAAACGCCTTTGCGACCCGATGCGTTTGATAGCAGCGATGAAGAAAAAATCGCTCAAATTGAGTATAATGTATTGCAAATTATGCAGACATTGGGCTTAGACCTCAATGATGACAGCCTTAAAGGTACGCCCAAAAGAGTCGCCAAGATGTTTGTCAAGGAGATTTTTGCAGGACTGCATCCCGACCGTCGTCCCAAAGCATCAACTTTTGATAACAGCTACAAATATGGCGAAATGCTTGTCGAGAAAAATATCGTTGTATATTCCACCTGCGAACACCATTTGCTACCCATCATCGGGCGGGCTCATGTGGGCTATATTTCCAACGGAAAAGTAGTCGGGCTTTCCAAGATGAACCGTATCGTGGAGTATTACGCCAAGCGGCCGCAAGTACAAGAACGCCTGACGATGCAGATTGTACAAGAAATGCAAATTGCTCTCGGCACTGATGACGTGGCTTGTGTGATAGATGCCAAACATTTGTGTGTTAACTCCCGCGGTATCAAAGACATAGAAAGTAGCACCGTAACGGCTGAGTTCGGAGGGAAATTCAAAGACCCTGCCGTACGCAAAGAATTTTTGGATTATATCAAATTAGATACGAAGTTTCAATAAAACATCTTGTTCATGGCTCTTTATAACGACCAACGACTGAGAATTTACAACTCGATTTCATCTCAAAAAGAAGAATTTGTCCCTATCAACGAGGGGTATGTAGGTATGTACGTGTGTGGTCCGACCGTGTACAGCAACGTGCATTTGGGGAATTGCCGTACGTTTATTTCGTTTGATTTGGTGTTTCGTTATTTGCGGCACTTGGGTTATAAAGTGCGTTATGTCCGCAACATTACCGATGCGGGGCATTTGGAAAACGATGCCGATGCAGGCGAAGACCGTATTGCCAAAAAAGCGCGTCTCGAGCAGATTGAGCCGATGGAAGTGGTACAGCGATATACGGTCGATTTCCATAACACATTGGCGAAGTTTAACAATCTTCCGCCAAGTATAGAGCCCACTGCTACGGGACATATCATCGAGCAAATCGAAATCATACAAGAGATTTTGGACAAAGGATTTGCCTATGAAGTAAACGGTTCTGTGTACTTTGATGTATTGAAATTCAACGAGATACATCATTACGGAAAGCTCAGTAAACGCAAAGTCGAAGACCTCATACACAACACTCGCGAGCTCGACGGACAGTCCGACAAACGCAATCCGCAAGATTTTGCCCTTTGGAAAAAAGCCGAACCGCAACACATTATGCGTTGGTCATCGCCTTGGAGTGATGGTTTTCCGGGCTGGCACTTGGAGTGTACAGCTATGAGTACCAAATATTTAGGAGAACAATTTGATATTCACGGAGGAGGCATGGATCTGAAATTTCCGCATCACGAATGCGAAATTGCCCAAGCTGAAGCGGTCAATGGCGAATCGCCCGTACATTATTGGATGCATGCCAATATGCTGACACTCAACGGTAAAAAAATGGCAAAGTCAACGGGGAATAACATTCTTCCTGAAGAAATATTTTCGGGGAACAATACCATTTTAAGTAAGGCGTATATGCCGTCGGTAGTGCGTTTTTTCATATTGCAAGCCCACTACCGAAGCATTTTGGACTTTAGCGATGACGCATTGGCAGCGTCCGAAAAAGGATTTTTCAAATTGCTGGAGGCTATAAAAATTACTGACAATATGCCTGTATCAAGTAGCAGTTCGTTTGATGTAATTCATTGGCAAAAAGAATGTTACGAAGCGATGAATGATGATTTCAACAGTCCGGTACTCATCGCACAACTTTTTGAAGCAGCAAAAATCATCAACTCGGTCAACGATGGAAAAGAAACACTCACGGCTGCCGATAAAGCAATTTTGTTGGAAACCGTCCGTACTTTCTTTTTTGATGTGTTGGGATTACAAAATACGCAAGAAAGCCAAACCAACCATACGGCTTTGGACGGCGTGATGCAATTGCTTATCCAACTGCGTGCCGAAGCAAGAGCCAACAAGGATTGGGCATTGTCCGACAAAATTCGTCTTGAACTCGAAGCTCTCGGTATACAGCTCAATGACGGAAAAGACGGCACTACTTTTTCGATACAATAATGGGCTGGCTCCGTAAGATATTGATTTTTCCACTTATCTTATTGGTGCGGTTTTATCAGATATTTATTTCGCCACTCAAGCCACCGTCATGCCGTTATACACCGACCTGTTCGCAATATGCTGTCGAAGCCTTACGTAAGCACGGACTTTTTAAAGGAAGTTGGCTTGCTGCCAAACGTATCGCACGTTGCCATCCGTGGGGCGGAAGCGGGTATGATCCCGTGCCTTGACAAATTCGCATTGCGATTTTTAGCTATATTTATTATTTTTGTACTTTAATCTATCAGATAAACGAATAACTCATGTCAGAAGAATCCAAATCATTGAATTTTATAGAAAATATCATCGAAGAAGATATTGCTAAAGGATTTCCTAAAGAATCGTTGCGCTTTCGGTTTCCACCTGAGCCCAACGGGTATTTGCATATAGGTCATGCGAGTTCCATCAATCTTAATTTTGGTTTAGGATTGCGGTACGACGCCCCTGTCAACTTACGTTTTGACGATACGAACCCTTCCAAAGAAGAGCAAGAATACGTAGACGCTATCAAACAAGATGTGGCATGGCTTGGATTTCGTTGGGAGGAAGAGCGGTATGCGTCCGATTATTTCGAGCAATTGTACGATTGGGCCGTACAGCTTATCAAAGACGGCAAAGCGTATGTGGACGAACAATCATCGGAAGAAATGGCACGGCAGAAAGGAACGCCTACCCAACCCGGAACCGAAAGTCCGTATCGCAACCGTAGCGTGGAAGAGAATTTGGATTTGTTTACCCGCATGAAAAATGGCGAATTTGCTGAAGGAACATACGTGCTGCGTGCCAAAATAAATATGGCTTCGCCTAATATGCTCATGCGCGACCCTATTATGTACCGCATCATGCACAAATCGCATCACCGCACGGGGAGCGATTGGTGTATTTACCCGATGTACGATTGGACACATGGTGAGAGCGACTATCTCGAGCAGGTGTCACACTCACTTTGTACAATGGAATTTTTGCCACACCGGGAGCTGTACGATTGGTTTCTCGACCAAATTTATGACACGGACAAGGTACGTCCAAAACAGCGTGAGTTTGCCCGCCGTAACCTTAGCCATACGGTTGTAAGCAAGCGGAAATTATTGCAATTGGTGCAGGAAAAACACGTGTCGGGCTGGGATGACCCTCGGATGCCTACCATATCAGGACTTCGCAGACGAGGCTATACGCCCGAAGCTATACGCAACTTTACTACAACTATCGGGATTGCTAAGCGTGATAATTTGATTGACGTTTCGTTGTTGGAATTCTGCATTCGTGAAGACCTTAACAAAAAAACTGACCGCGTGATGGCGGTGCTTGACCCCGTAAAACTCGTGATTACGAATTATCCCGAAGGGAAAACGGAATGGCTCGATGCCGAAAATAATCCGGAAGAAGAGGTGATGACGTACCGAAAAATACCTTTTTCGAAAGAATTGTATATTGAAAAAGACGATTTTAAAGAGGAAGCGAATAAGAAATTTTTCCGTTTGACTCTTGGTGGAGAGGTGCGTTTGAAGAATGCGTACATCATCAAAGGCGAGTCGGTGGTGAAAGATGCGGGCGGCAATATCACGGAAATTCATTGTACGTACGACCCTGAAAGCCGTAGCGGAAGCGGTACGGAAGCAAGTCAGCGAAAAGTAAAAGGAACCTTGCATTGGGTGTCGTCGGCTGAGGCTATTACGGCGGAAGTGCGTATTTACGACCGCTTATTCACGGTGGCAGAACCTGACCGCCAAGCGGACGATTTCCTTGCGTATGTCAATCCTGAGTCGCTGAAAGTAGTTCGTGCGTATGTTGAACCGAGCCTTGTAACAGCCAGAGTTGGGGATACGTTCCAGTTCCAGCGTTTGGGTTATTTTTGTGTTGATCCTGATACGGCAGACGGTACGTTGGTGTTCAACAAAACAGTTGGGCTTCGTGATACTTGGGCAAAAATAGAAGGGTAACTTTTTTCGATACTACATACTCCTTTTTGGAATACAAAAATCCCCGATACGTTTCTGTATCGGGGATTTTTCTATTTTGGAAAACAGCTTATTTCGTATCGAAAAGAGCGTCAATCCGAGCGACAATATCTTTTAAATGATTGCGAGTCATCGCATCGGAAGAAGAAGCGTTGCGTGCCATTGTGCGGAGCGTGGTCAGTTCGGCACGGGCGGCGGCTTTAATGTCCGACGTATGCGGATTGGCTCTTGTGCTTTTGTAATACGCACTTCCGGTGAGTTCGGGGGCGTTTTTTGTTTCTTTCAGAAGATTGCCAAGCAGCTCAATATGATGACGTTGCAGGTTTCGTCGGTACGCATCAATCGGGCTTCCTGACGAAAGTTCTTTCCAGACGCCGTTACGGATGTCCGAAAACAATTCCGTGATTTTATAAGCGTTGTTTCCGTTGAGCGCTTCATTTTCGATAACTCTGTGCAAACGAGGCACTTCAAGCAACATATTCAGTCCGTAGGCTTGTAAGTTTTTCATCCGCTCGAGCGTTCCTGCGTATTCAATTTTATTAGTGATGGCAGGATCGATGAGCCATGTTGGTGTCGTAAAAAGCTCTTTATTAAGGAATTGCACGGCACGTTTTTGTTTGTCTTTCGGCGTATGCACATAAACTTCGCCCGGCTGTCCGGCACGTTTGTAAAATTCATACACACCGCCTACGTTTGCCGATACGTGTCCCATATACCGATGAAACTGCCCCAGCAAATGCGAATAAATCTCTTTGAGATCGGCATAATCTTCACCTTCGGTGGTCGTCCATTCCACAAGATTAGGAACGATGCGTTTGAGGTTGGCAATTCCGTAAGTGCTTGCTTTCATCGCATCATCGCCGAGGTCTTCGGTTTGCGAACTTGGGTCAACTATATTTCCAACTTGCTGATGTCCAAATCGATAGAGTGGGTCGCCGGCGTGTTTGAGAATCCATTCTCTGAGGATTTCTTTCTCTTCTTCGGCAGATTTCCCTAAAATCGGACGGTAGCCCCACGAAATGGAATATTCGTCATACGTCCCGATTTCAGGCATCAGTGCCACACCTTTGTCGCCGGGCTGGGCGATGTAGTTAAACCGGGCGTAATCCATAATGGACGGTGCCGTGCCGTATTTTTGCGTAAACGAAGCCGACCGCAGCGAATCCACAGGATACGCGGGGCTGCTTCCCATATTGTGCGGCAATCCGAGCGTATGTCCGACCTCATGCGATGACACAAAACGTATCAACCGTCCCATAATTTCCGATTTCATTTCGGGGCGGCGGGCATCAGGATTGATGGCTGCCGTCTGCACGAAAAACCACGTCCGCAGCAGCGTCATCACGTTATGATACCAGTTGATGTTGGCGTTGAGGATTTCGCCCGTGCGGGGGTCGCTGATGTGCGGACCGTTGGCGTTCGGTATCGGCGATGCCAAGTAACGCACCACCGAATACCGCATATCGTCGGGGTCCCAGTCAGGGTCTTCTTCTTTGCTTGGCGGGTCTTTGGCGATGATGGCGTTTTTAAATCCGGCCGCTTCAAAGGCTTTCTGCCAATCCTCCACGCCTTGTTTGATGTACGGAGCCCACTCTTTCGGCGTAGCTCTGTCAATATAATAAACAATCGGTTTTTTGGGTTCGACAAGCTCGCCTCGGTTGAATTTTTCTACGTCTTCATCTTTCACTTCAAGCCGCCAACGGTCAAGATATTCTACTGTTTTTGAGCGTTGTACAGGAAGTCCGTAGTCGGTTTGCCGTGTGGTGAACCAGCCGACGCGTTCGTCAAAATAACGACGCTTCATCGGGTTTTCGGGAAGAAGAATCATCGAATTGTTGATTTCGACAGTAACAACCCCGGCGGAGCGATTGGCAGGCGGTTCGGCAGCGTTGTAGGTTTTCACCGAACGCACTTCCACATTGGTCGGGAACGATTTCATTTCAGAAATATACGAACGCCCCGCATCAAGATTGGCAACTTTGTAAGCACGGCGGTAATGGTCGGGCAGCCCGAACGGTTTGGTATCTTGCGAGTACATCGCATTGACTTCGATGACGGTGGCGAGCGAGTCTTTGCTGCGGGCTTTCACATCAAAACTTGCCAAAATCGGCTCCACGTTGGAGTTAACAACGGCTTCGTATATCGGGAGGCTGTCATTGGCTACGATGCGGTGCGACACCATCCGGAGCAGTACTTTTTTGTCGTTTTTTTCCCAACGCACCACTTGGCTGTTGGCTTCCTCGCCACCCCAGCCGATGCCCGTAGCGGTTTTGGAAATTCGGGTAACGATGAGCATTTCTTTATTGAAAAGCGAGTCGGGGATTTCGTAATAATACTTATCGCCGACCTTGTGGACGGTAAAAAGTCCTTTTTTGGTTTCGGCTTTTTTGGTGATGAGGCTCTCGTAAGGCGAGGGCTTCGGTTTGGTTTTCGTGCTGTCAGTTACGGTTTCGGTTTTTTTCTTTTTGCTCTTGAAAATTTGAGCTTCCGCCGTAGTTGCCGAGCTTATCAACATTACTACAGAAAAGAAAATCATTTTCGTTAGATTCATTCGTTCGGTTTTTTGGATAATTAAAAAAATATTCCGCCAAAGATAGTGAAATATTATTGGGTAATCAATAGATAAATTATGGTTTTAGGCGAAACCTACAAAGTGCATCAAAAAATATAAACCTTTGTTTTTTACATCGAACTCACGTTATTTTGAAATTTCAAGATGTTTTATTTTAGGTACGTTCGGCTCGTGCGTTACTGATTGCATCAGAAGCATGTTAAAATACATTTACTTCGGGTTCAAGGCGAATGCCAAATGTTTTAAAAACGGTCATTTGCACGTATTGTGCCAACGCCCAGATGTCGCTCCCTGACGCATTCCCGTGATTGACCAGCACGAGCGCCTGTTTGTCGTGCACGCCCGCATCGCCTATGCGGTGTCCTTTGAGTCCGCTGGCTTCGATGAGCCACGCTGCGGGAATTTTGACATTTTCTTCGGAATACGGATAGGAAGGGAGTTCGGGGAATTGCTCTCGCAAAGCATCCGAAAAACTACGTTCTACAATGGGATTTTTAAAAAAACTACCGCCGTTGCCAAGTACTTTGGGGTCGGGGAGTTTGCTTTGCCGAATATGAATTACAGCATTGGCGACATCCAAAGGTGTGGGGTTGGTTATCTGCCGTCGGACAAGTATTTGTTTGATAGTGCCGTATTGGTCATTTATCGCGTGCTTGTTTTTCGTAAGTTTGAAGGTTACGGAAGTGATGACATAATTGCCCCGCTCGTCATTTTTGAATATAGAATCACGATACCCAAAACGGCATTCGTCATTGGAAAATATCCGCCGTTCGAGCGAATATACATTGACCGCTTCACAATAATCCAAAACGTCTTTGATTTCCACGCCGTACGCTCCTATGTTTTGTATAGGTGTCGTGCCGACCCGACCGGGAATTAATGCCAAATTCTCAATGCCGCCATAGCCCGATTGGAGACAGAACATGACAAATTCATGCCAATTTTCGCCCGCTTTGGCTTCGACCAATACCGTATTTTCTTCTTCGGACACTACTTTGATGCCTTTAAAACAAATTTGCAATAACGGTGTGCTGACATGCTGCGTAAACAACATATTACTGCCTCCGCCGAGGATGAGTGCATTGGGATATTGGCGCAAGGCTTCGTTGAGTTCGGTATCGGTATATACTTTGATAAGAAGCGTTGCTTCTACATTGATGCCGAAACTGTTGTAATCTTGCAATGAGATATTTTGAAAAACTTCCATGGCAGTTTAGTTTGACGGTTTGTTGGCATACGCATGCAGTCCTCGAGCGAGGATGCCGACTGCTTTACGGATTTTGTCGGCTTCCAGCACGTATGCAATCCGTACTTGGCGTTTGCCAAGGCCTTTGGTAGCATAAAATCCGTTGGCAGGGGCGAGCATCACGGTTTCGTTATCCACAGCAAACGAATCAAGCATCCATATACAAAAATCTTCGGCATCACCAACGGGAAGTTCTGCAATGCAGTAAAAAGCACCTTTGGGAATAGATACCCGCACGCCTTGTATTTGTTTGAGTGCTTCGATAAGGACATCTCTGCGGTGCGTATATTCTTTGAGCATGTCGCCAAAATAGCTGTCGGAAACATCAAAGGCAGCTCGGGCGGCTATTTGGGAGTAAGTAGGCGGCGAAAGTCGTGCTTGGGCAAATTTCAAGATGGCTTTCATCACTTCTTTGTTCTTGGACACAACCCACCCGATGCGGGCTCCACACATGCTGAATCGTTTGGATACAGAGTCAATCATAATGGCATGCTGCTCAATGCCTTCTACGCTCATAATAGAAAAATGCTTGCTGCCGTCGTATACAAATTCCCGATATACTTCGTCAAAAATCAAAAAAAGGTCATGCTTGACGGCGATTTCTGCCAGCTGGCGGATTTCTTTTTCGGAATACAAATACCCTGTAGGATTGCCGGGGTTGCATATCAAAAAGGCTTTGGTACGCGGGGTTATTTTTTTTTCAAATTCGCTGATGGGGGGTAGGGCAAAATTGCTTTCAAATGTGGAGGTTACGGGAATGCCCACGGCATCAAATGCGGTTGAAAAACTGATGTAATTGGCGTAATACGGCTCAGGGATGATGATTTCGTCGCCAGCATTGGTAACGGTCGCCACGACATATTTCAACGCTTCCGATCCGCCTGAAGTTACGATGATGTCGTCCATAGAGGTTCTGATGCCGTATTTGTCATAATACGCTACAATCTTCTGCCGTAAGCTGTCGATGCCTTCGCTTTTGGTGTATTCCAACACGTCCACAGTATAGTTTTTTACGGCTTCGATGGCGGGTATAGGCGTTTTGATGTCAGGCTGACCGATATTCAAATGATAGATTTTCTTGCCTTCTTTTGAGGCTTTTTCGGCATAAGGTGTCAGTTTTCGTATAGGCGACTGCGGCAATAGGGTTGCCTTTTGTGAAATAGTAGGCATAAAAATATCGGTACGAATGGATTATTTTTCAAGAGCTTTGACAAAATTGTCATCTTTTGTGGATTTGGCATAGTAGCAGATGATGTTGCCGCTTTCGTCCAAAACCATATATCGGGGAATCCAGTCAAGTTTTGCGAATTTGATAAAATCATTTTCTACGCCTTCGTCCTTTTTCGGGCGTTTCCACCCTGTGTTGAAGAAGTATTGGTCGCCTTTTACGTTGTTGGCATTGATGTATTGTTCGATGCCGTTTTTCCAATTTTCTTCCTTAACATCTACCGAAAGGAAAACAAATTTTAGTTCAGGGTTTGCGGCTTGCAATTTGGCGGTTTCGGGCATGGCAGCGATACAGTCACGACACCACGAAGCCCAAATGTCAAGCACTACTTTATTGCCTTTGTGCTGAGCAATGACGGCTTCTACGGTCGATTCGTTGCCGTCTACATCATATACTTTTTGGGCTAACGCTTCTTTGGAAAAAGCCGTAGGTTCGGCTGCCATTTCTTGAGTAACGGCTTCTTCGGTATTTTTATTTTGTGTGGCTTGTTTGCAAGCGTTGAACGACAAAAGTACGCACGATAGGATGAGTATTTTTTTCATGATAAATGGGTTGTTTTTTAAATGATGATATAAGTAAAGGTTCTATTTTTTTTCAAAGGTAGTTATTGCTACGTAAAAAACAAATGAGGACGTGGATAAAATGCCAAAAAAAACACTTTGGTTGTGGCTTTATCGCAGTTTTTTCCACATATCCCACACCACAATACCTGCGCTGACCGACACGTTGAGCGAATGTTTGGTGCCGTATTGCGGAATTTCGATAACGCCATCGCAGGCAGAGACGACTTCTTGCGACACGCCTTTGACTTCATTGCCGAATATGACGGCGTGTGTGCCTCCCGTTATTTGCAACCGGTCGAGCATTACGGATTGTTCCGCTTGCTCTACAGCCCATACTTTTATGCCTTCGCTCTGCAGTTGTTTGACCACATCGAGTGTGTGTTCGGTGTGTATCCAATCAACACTTTCGGTCGCACCAAGAGCTGTTTTGTGGATTTCTTTATTGGGCGGTGTCGCTGTGATGCCGCACAGATACAACTGTTTTACCAAAAAAGCATCGCAAGTGCGAAATACCGAGCCTACATTGTTCAGACTGCGAACGTTGTCAAGTATCACGATAAGAGGCGTTTTGTCGGTGGCTTTGAATTGGTCAATATTCAAGCGTTCCAATTCTTCATTGGCAAGTTTTCGCATGATGTAAATTTTCGTGCAAAGATACATTTTTTGGACATTTTTGATTTCCAAAAATGAAAAAAAGAATAATCGGACGATACGCACCGCCAATAATGAAGGCATTGGTATTCCGTTAAAGTTGGTGTTAAAATAAATTCCAATGTAAATTTAATGTAAATAAATTGTTATGTTTGCATTTTGAAATTGTAAACAAGCTTCATTTACAATAGAATAAGAAAGTAGAACTATAGCACATTAAAAGCAAAAGTATGAAGAATAAAGAATATGTCATCGTAAAAGCAGATTTTGAAATCATAGACCCGTCCAACGGCAGCAAAACCGTATACCGTAGCAAATTCAACAGCATCGTGAAAGGCGATGATGCTGAAGCGATACAGCAGGCAATGATCGAATTGCGACAGCGGATTGATGTCAAATCCGAACAAATAGCATCCCAACCTCATGCGTTGACAGCGCTTTGGGATAAATTGCGAAGTTTTTCAAGAGTTTCGCGGCAAAGTTATTACCGTTTGCTCAACACATAAGTTTCTTTTGTGGAAATGAAAATCCTGAAAGTTTGTTCTATCAGGATTTTTTTTGCAATTATTTTTTCTTCATCGGAAGATACACGACTTTTTTAGTTTCAAAAAACGGGTCGGAGAAGAAGGTTGAAATATCATAAAGTTGTACCGTTTCGTAAGCGGATAGCTCTTCGCTGAGGTCGCCTCCTTTGAGATACAAAATACCGTTTTTGAGTTCGTGTACCGATTCTTTTTTGATTTTGTTGCGTACCCATTTTACAAATTCGGGCATTTGTGTTACTGCCCGGCTCACGATGAAGTCATAGTCATGTTTGAGCAGCTCGGCACGCGTTTGTTGGGCAGTTACATTTGTAAGTTTCAGAGCCTGAGCAACTTCTTGTACTACTTTTATTTTTTTGCCAATCGAATCGACAAGCGTAAATTGTACTTCAGGGAACAAAATTGCCAACGGAATTCCCGGAAATCCGCCGCCCGTACCCACATCAAGCACTTCGCTACCCGATACAAAAGGTTGTACTTTGGCAATCGCCAACGAATGCAATACATGGTGTGTGTAAAACGAATTCATGTCCTTGCGAGAGATAACGTTAATCTTGGCATTCCATTCTTCATAAAGGCTTTTGAGCGCTTCAAAACGCCGGGTTTGCTCGGGCGTGAGGCTGAAATAGCGGATGATGTTTTCCATACGGATATTGGTTTTTAGGATGCAAAAATAGCTTTTTCAGAGAAAAAAACAGCACTTGTAGTAACGTATACAAACGAAAACGGCTGCCAATCTTTTTCAAGATGGAGCCGTTTCCTATTTACATTATGAAAAGTGTTCTATTTAGTGGCTTTAACTTTTACAACCAATTCGACATCGTCGTTGATGAATTTGTCTTTCAAATCATCGAAGATAGATTTTGAACCGTAGTTTATTCCGTAATCAACACGGTTGATGGTGAAAGGCTGTGATACCAAGCTCACTTCGTCGTCGCTTACAGTAACTGTCGCTGGGAATGAGATGTGTTTGGTAACCCCTTTGACCGTCAAATCGCCATGTACGTTAGTGCCGTCGAATGATTTGAGCACAAAAGTAGCCGTAGGGAATTTGGTAACATTGAAGAAATGGTCAACAGCATCTTCTTTGCCGGTGCCTTTGAGGTGTCCTTCAAGTCCGGCTTTTTCGTCGCCTTCAAGGTCTAATACCGTGATAGTGTTCATGTCCAGCGTGAAATCGCCTCCCGTAACAGTTCCGTTGTCAACGGCAAATCCGCCTTCCTGTACCGTTACCGTACCGTTATGCTTGCCGGCCGGTTTAGTACCAACCCATTCCACTACCGACTCGGTAGGAACTACGGTATAAGAGTTTGGCAATAAACCTTTGACAGTTTCTGTTACTTCTTCTACAACGGTGTCAACAGCTTGTTCCGCTTTGTTAGTGTTTTTGCAGCCTACAAATGCGATAGTCGCAACAGCAGCCAATCCTAAGATGATTTTTTTCATGAGTGAATGATTTTTTTATTTAAAAATGATTTTTGCAAAGGTAAGGGTTTATATCTCAATTTTTACGAAACGATTTGTTAATGATATTAAAAAATAATGAGCGTGTTAAGTGGTTCTTTGTAGTATAGCTATGCTTATCTGATAATTTCACGTTTAGATTATAATTGCTTAACGCCGTTGTTAAGTGTGTATATTTTGGAAAAAACACGTTGCGTTCTTTCAAATGTTAAAGTTTACGAAAACTAAAGAAACTCCTTGCGTATATAAAGTTTCCAAATTACTTTTGCCGCCGAAAATAGATTTTATGACTAAGGAAGAATTATGCCATGTGGCAAAGGAGTTGTTTTTTGACTTCGGATTCCACTCCGTTACGATGGACGACCTCGCCAAAAAAGCAGGGGTGTCCAAAAAAACATTGTACACGCACTTCAGGAACAAAGCTGAGTTGATTGACGCTACGGTTGAAATTTTTATTACCAAAATACACGATGTAAGTAGGGAAATACTAGCCGACAAATCGCTTAACGCCATTGAGCAAATCTTTCGGATTGACGACAAAATTGCTGTTGAGATGAAAGCATCCAATCCTATTTTGCTCAACCAATTGCAGAAATATTACCCTTTGACCTACGAGAAATTACGAAATTCGCTTATTGACGATAATTGCGACAGCCTCTATCAGCATTACCGCTACGGTATGGAACAAGGATTATTCCGCTCCGACATCGACTCGCAATTTGCCGTAAGACTGTACATCAGTATCATGTTTGAAATTAATAATAATTTGTTTTTAGGCAAAGAGTTTGACCAAGAATATTTGGAAGACCAATACCGCGAATACCACCTGCGGGCAATTTCCACCCCGAAAGGCATGGAAGTCCTTGAAAAATTGATAGAAAAACGAAACAAATAATCTATAAAAATGAAAAACAAAAGAATGTCGCTGTGGCTGCTCACGCTGTGTTTTGCCGGCATTTACGGACAACAACCCGCTGAAAAATACGATTTTACGCTGGAAGAGGCCGTGCAGTTTGCGTTGGACAACAACCGCACCTCCAAGAATGCAGCACTTGACATCGAAGCTGCCAAAAAACAGAAATGGGAAACCACCACCATGGGATTGCCTAAAATAGACGGGAAAATTGACTACCAACGCTTTCTGAAACAACAAGTTACCCTGATGCCTGCAGAATTTTTCGGCGGACAGCCGGGCGAGTTCATCGATGCCGTTTTCGGGACGAAACAAAATGCTTCGGCTTCGGCAACCCTCTCTCAATTGATTTTCGACGGAAGCTATCTCGTTGGTTTGCAGAGTGCTAAAGTATATCTGCAGATTTCAAATCTTCTGAAAGAAAAAAATGATGTCGATTTGCGGAAAACGGTCGTTGATGCGTATGCCAACGTGCTTCTCGCCGAAGAAACCATCAAAATTTTACAGGAAAACAAAAGCGTTTTGCAAAAAAATCTGAACGAAACCCAAGCGATGTTCGACAACGGACTTGGCGAAGAGGAAAGTGTGGAACAACTGCAGATTACGCTTGCCAACATCAACAATAACTTGAATAATACAATTCGTTTGCACGATTTGTCGAAAAAAATGCTCAACATTACCCTCGGGCTTTCGCTGGACGATGCCGTAACGCTGACCGACCGCCTCGATGCACTGGCTCAGGCTTCGGTGGCACAGAGCATCGCTAACGATACGGATTTCAACATCGAAAACAATATCGATTACCGCATCGCTTCCAACAACTTACGGTCGCAGGAATTGCTTTTGAAATACGAAAAAAGCCAGTCGCTACCCAAACTCAATGCCTTTATCAACGGTGCGTACAATGCGTATAATGACGAATTTACGTTTTTGCAACGCAACCAGCGGTGGTTTGGTTCGTCGCTTGTGGGCGTTTCGCTCGACATCCCGATATTCAGCTCGGGAATGCGTTCGTCAAGAGTGCAACGGTTTCGAATTGAGTTAGACAAATCCAAAAATGATTTTGACCAAGCAAAACAACAGTTGCGATTAGCTCATTCGCAAGCGCTTAGCAATCTGCAGTTTGCCGTTGAAGAAAACCAGACTTTTAAGGAAAATCTGGAACTCGCCAAACGTATCGAACAGAAAAACCAAATCAAATTCACCGAAGGGCTGGCAACGAGTTTCGACCTCCGTCAGGCCCAATTGCAACTCTACTCGGCCCAGCAGGATTATTTGCAGTCGATGGTCAATGTGCTCAACAAAAAAGAAGAACTTAACGCATTACAAAATAAATAAAACTTCCTCACTATGAAATTTATCAAACTGAATATCATCGCATTATCGCTCATCATCACGGCTTGTGGCGGCGATGTGGCTTCTACCGAAAGAATTATTTCGGGCGGCGACCCGGCGGCTATCCAACAGCAAAAAGAATTGTTGCAATCGCAAATCAAGCAATTGGAAACGGAAATCGGGTCACTGGATGATGCCTTAGCCAAATTGGGCGGTAGCCGGCAGAAAAACGTGATGCTTGTTACGGCTTTGCAAGTGAAAGATACATTGTTCAAGCATTTTTTAGAATTGCAAGGAACGGTCAAAACCGAGCAAAATATCACCCTCGATGCCGAATATTCGGGAATGCTTGAGCGTGTCTATGCCAAAAAAGGACAAAACGTACAGCGTGGACAGCTCTTGGCAAGCATCCAAGACGGTGGGATGAGGCAGCAACTCGCCCAATTGAAAACGCAGGCGGAGCTTGCCAAAACGACGTTTGAGCGCCAAGCCCGTTTGTGGGAAAACAAAATCGGCTCGGAAATTCAATATCTGCAAGCCAAATCAAGTTACGAAAGCCAGCAGAGTGCCGTTGCCCAAATGCAACAACAGCTCGATAAGACCAACGTTTACGCTCCTTTTTCGGGAACAATTGATGACATCATTACCGACCAAGGAACTATAGTAGCTCCCGGTACGCCTATCATTCGTTTGGTTAATTTGTCGGAAATGTACCTTGAGGCCGAAGTTCCCGAAATGTACACCCCCGGCGTGAAAAAAGGCACGGAAGCCAAAGTATTGCTTTCCGTTCTCGGTAAAGAAATTGATGCGAAAATCAGCCAGGTATCGAACTTCATCAATCCAGCGAACCGTTCGTTTCGGGTGGAGGTGCAACTGCCCAACAAAAACGGCGACATCAAACCCAATATGACCGCCCGCCTGCAAGTGAACGATTATACAAATGAAAAAGCTATTCTCGTACCCGTGAGCGTTATCTCGGAAAATGCGGAAGGCGAACAATACCTTTTTATCGCCGTTCCCACCGGCACCGATAAAGAATACAAAGCCGAACAACGCGTCATAAAATCGGGCAAAAGCCAAAACGGAATGGCGGAAATCCTCTCGGGACTGAACCCCGGCGAAACCATCATCAACGAAGGAGCAAGAAACGTACAAGACGGACAGTTGGTAACGTTTTAGGGAATTTGAACGCTTCGCTGTTTGATTGGCTTCGCCGTTTGAAAGATTTGATTGCCTACGGCAGTTTGATGTTGTTTGAAGGCTTCGCTTTTTGAACAGCATCAAAATGCTAAAAGTAATTAAACTAAGTCAAACAACACCAAACGGCAAAGCCTTCAAACTACATCAAATTAAATCAAACGGCGAAGCCAATCGAACCAAACCAAACTGCCGAGAGCAAATCAAATCATTTCAAATATAAAGAAAAAAATGAGCGATATAAAAGACAAAGAATTTAAACTGTCATCGTGGGCGATAGACAACAAATATACCGTCTATGTGATGATGGTCATGTTTTTCATTGCCGGAACGATGGCGTACCTGAATATGCCGAGGGAGAGTTTTCCCGAAATCAAGGACGTAAAAATCTACGTGAGCGTCGCCTATCCGGGCAACACCGCCGAAGATGTGGAACGCCTTATCATCGACCCGCTGGAAGACAAGCTCAAAGGCGTGAGCCATCTCAATAAAATAACCTCGACTTCGCAGGAAGATTACGGAATGATTACGCTGGAATTTAGCGAAAAAATCGCTATTGAAGCGGCGTTGCAAAAGGTAAAAGACGAGGTGGACAAAGAGGTTTCCAACGAAGACTGGCCTACCTTTAACGGCGCGAAAGTAGAACCGAGCGTGTTTGATATTACCCTTTCGGAATTTGTGCCGATACTCAACGTGAACGTCATCGGGAATTACCCGACCGCCAAACTCAAAGAGTACGCCGAAGAGCTGCAAGACCTCATCGAAGACTTGCCCGAAATCAAAGAAGCCAGCATCCGAGGGGCTCAGGAAAAAGAAGTAGAAGTTGCAGTCGATATGTACAAAATGATGGCATCGAAAGTGAGTTTTGACGATGTTATCAACGCTGTGAACCGTGGTAACGTAACGATGTCCGCAGGCAACCTCATCAGTTCCGACCAGCGGCGGACGATTCGTATTTTGGGCGAAATCGGCACGCCGTCCGAACTTGAAAAATTCGTCGTCAAATCCGAAAACGGAATGGTCTATCTCGGCGACATCGCAACCGTTAGTTTCAAGGACAAAGACCGCACCACCTACGCCCGCGAATTTGGCGAAAGCGTAGTGATGCTCGATGTGAAAAAACGTGCCGGCGAAAATATGATTGAAGCCTCACAGAAAATCCGTCAGCTGCTCGATGATAACAAAGACCGTTTCCCGTCCGACCTTACGCTTTCCGTCTCGAACGACCAATCCGACCAAACGCTCAATATGGTTGATGACCTGAGTAACAACGTTATTTTCGGGGTGATTTTGGTGGTCGCCGTACTGATGTTTTTCTTAGGTTTCCGCAATGCCCTTTTCGTGGGATTTGCCATTCCGATGTCGATGTTTATGTCGTTTATGATTATCAGCGGACTGGGTTATACGCTCAATACGATGATACTTTTCGGGCTGATTATGGGCTTGGGAATGCTGGTGGATAATGGAATTGTAGTGGTGGAAAACGTTTACCGCCTGATGGAAAAAGAAGGAATGAACCGCTACGATGCCGCCAAAGCCGGTATCGGCGAAGTTGCCGTGCCGATTATCATTTCGACCCTGACGACCGTCGCCGCCTTTTTGCCGCTCGCAATGTGGCCGGGTATGATTGGCGATTTTATGATGTACCTCCCGCTGACGCTTTCCATCGTGTTGGGCTCATCGCTTTTCGTGGCGATTTTCTTCAACTCGATGCTCGTTTCCGATTTTATGGATATTAACGAAAAGATATTGAGTGTCAAACAATTGATAAAAATATCGGTTATTTTATTTTTAGTAGGAACGTTTATGCTCGTTGTCGGTGGCGAAATGCGTGGTTTGGGAACGGTACTGTACGCCACCATTATTTTGTTCTGGCTGTACAAGTATTTCATCAAAGGGTTTTCGGATTTTTTCCAACGGAAAATCCTTACTTGGACGGAAGATATGTACGAACGAACGCTGAAGTTTACCTTAGGGGGAAAAAATCCGTACATAATGGTAATCAGTACGTTTGTGTTGCTGGTCGTGTCGTTTGTGCTCTTCGGAATGTCGGTGGCATCGGGGCGGACTGCCATCAACTTTTTCCCCGACAACAAACCCAACCAAATCATCGTGTATGTGGAATATCCGCAGGGAACGGACATCGAGAAAACGAATACGGTGGTGAAAGACATCGAAAACCGTGTGTACGCCATTCTCAACGACCCGAAATTCTTCGACGGCGATTATAATTTTATGGTAGAATCGGCGGTCGGGCAAGTGGGCGAAGGCTCGGGCAATCCTTACACGGACGGAGCTTCAAGTGCCGAAATGCCCAACCGGGGGAAAATCACGGCAACGCTTCGCGAGTTCAAATACCGCCGCGGTTACGACTCGGAAGAGCTTCGTGGCGTGGTGCAACAGGCGTTGAAAGACGTTTATCCCGGGCTTTTGATTTCTGTCGAAAAAAACCAAGACGGACCGCCTGCCGGAAATCCTATCAACATCGAGCTTATGGGCGACGATTACTCGGAACTCATTACCACCGCCGAGCGGATGCGGGATTTTATCAAATCGAAAAATATTCCGGGCATTGACGAACTGAAAGTTGATGTCAATAAAAACAAACCTGCCATCGATGTGCAAATCGACAAAGCCAAAGCCGGCGAACTCGGCGTATCCACCGCCCAAATAGCCAACCAGTTGCGGCGTTCGGTTTTTGGCGAAAAAGCAGGCGTTTACAAAGAAAAAGGCGACGATTACGATATTTATGTCCGCTTCAACAAAGATGACCGCTACAACCCTAATATCCTTTTTGACCAGCACATTATTTTCCGTGATGCGGCAACAGGGCAGCTCAAGGAAGTTCCCGTTTCATCGGTGGCGAGCTACAAAAACACGTCTTCGTACAGTGCCATCAAGCACAACAAAACCAACCGTGTGGTTACGCTCTACTCGGCACTCAGCCCGGGATATAGCGATGCGGCGGCTATCGTCCGTCAAATCCGTGAAGATATGAAGCAGTTCGATGTGCCTCCGACCGTAAAAATTGATTACACAGGGCAAATCGAAGAGCAAAACAAGCAGATGGCGTTTCTCTCAACGGCATTGCTTATCGCCGTCGGGCTTATTATTTTCCTATTGGTGTACCAATTCAATTCGATTGTAAAACCGACGTTGATTTTTATTACGATTTTATTGAGTTTTACGGGAGTTTTCTTCGGATTGCTCATCACGGGACAACCATTCGTTATCATTATGACGATGATGGGAATTATCTCGCTCGCGGGCGTGGTGGTCAATAACGGCGTGGTGTTGCTCGATTATACGCAGCTGCTTATCGACCGTCAAAAAGAACGGATGAAACTCAATGTGTATGACAAAATTTCCAACGAAATGATTTACGATGCCACGGTGGAAAGCGGAAAAGCCCGCTTGCGGCCCGTATTGCTCACGGCGATTACGACCGTGTTGGGACTCGTGCCGTTGGCGACAGGATTTAATATCAATTTCTTTACGCTCTTTAGCGAACTCGACCCGCAGATTTACATAGGGGGCGACAACGTGGTATTCTGGGGACCGCTTGCGTGGACGGTTATCTACGGATTGGTCTTCGCTACGTTCCTCACGCTGATTATCGTGCCGGTGATGTTTTATTTGGCATCGAAGTTTTTTAACCGCTTCGGAAAAGTGTACACCACCGACGAAAACGGAAAAACGGTGCTGGTAGGGAAATGATTTGACGGCATTTGCCGTTTGAAATGTCGCTTAACAAAAAATGCCTTTCCACAATAGAAAGGCATTTTTTGTTTCTTTTGTAGCTGAAAAAAAAAACGCTACTTTTGCGAGGCATTCGAATTATATCAAACCGTTTCCAACAAAATCAAATCATAATGCAGTATTACAGTCACGGAAAACTCTTGCTTACAGGCGAATATGCCGTACTTGACGGAGCTTTGTCGCTCGCTGTTCCTACGGCATTGGGGCAGCGGCTTGGTATTTCCCCGAATGGGAAAACAAACTTGCATTGGACAAGCTGCGATTTGCATGGAAACGTATGGTTTGAAAACACATTGTTTGAAGATAAAAGCGCTGACAACGTGTCGGTTACGCTCGAAAAAATCCTTTCAACAGCTGGAATGCTCAATCCTGAATTTGTTTCAAAGTTACAAGGCGTTGATGTCCGCACGGACTTGGAGTTTGAACGGACTTGGGGCTTGGGGTCGTCCTCTACGCTCATCAGCAATATCGCCCGGTGGGCAGGAGTTGATGCGTATGAACTACTCTTCAAATCCTTTGGTGGCAGCGGTTACGACATCGCCTGTGCGGTACACGATACGCCTGTCTTGTATCGGTTGGCCAATGGCGAGCCAAAAGCATATCCTGTCGATTTTTCACCCGAATTTATTAATCAAATCCATTTTGTGCATCTCAATCAGAAGCAAAATAGCAAGGAGGGCATCGCACGCTATCGTGCTATCCGCAAAAGCAAAAAAACGCTTATTGATGGTATTACCGCCATCACGGAAGAGTGTATTCGGACTTGTTCTATTTCCCAATTTTGCGAACTAATAGATACTCACGAAACGTTGGTTGCCGATTATTTGCAATTGCCCAAAGTAAAAGAGCTGTATTTTTCGGATTTTGAAGGAAGTATCAAAAGTCTCGGAGCTTGGGGAGGTGATTTTGTGATGGCAGTTTCGGAACGAGAACCAGCATTTGTCAAACACTATTTTGAAGACAAAGGGTTTGCAACGGTCGTTGCGTACTCCGAAATGATTTTTCAGGAATAAAGATTGGTGAAATGTGTGTTATTTGCCTAAAAAACGAATAAAAGCACCATTAAATATTCGTTAATGCTTCATAGTATTTATTTTTTAGATAAATAAGAGCTATATTTACACCTAATAACTAAAAAAAACAGTACTATGAGTACATTGAACAACAAAACGATTATTATCACAGGAGCTGCCATGGGGTTAGGACTGGCAGCTGCCGAAGAATTGGCCGCACGTGGAGCGAATCTGAGTTTGGTAGATTACAACAGGGATGCTCTGGAAAAAGCAGGCAAACGTATAGCCGACCGCTACCCCAAAGTACGATTATTGCTCATTACAGCCGATGTTTCCAATCAGCAAGCGGTAGAGAATTATGTAAAAGAGACAGTTAGTAAGTTCGGAACGATTGACGGTTTTTATAATAATGCGGGCATCGAAGGCCGTCAGGCACCACTGACCGAGTATGATATTGAGGTGTTTGAGCGAGTGGTTGACATCAATCTTATGGGGGTGTATTACGGAATTCGTTATGTAATTCCGGTGATGCAGAAGAACGGAGGCGGGCGTATCGTGAATGTTGCTTCTGTGGGAGGTATTCGCGGCGTGATTAACCAGACGGCTTATGTGGCAACCAAGCATGCCGTGGCTGGAATTACCAAGAATGCGGCTGTCGAGTACGGTAAGGACAATATCTTGACCAACGCCATTGCTCCCGGAGCGATATTGACCCCGATGGTGGCTGAGGCTTTCCGACAAGTGAACCCTGATGACCCGAAAGCCGCTGAAAACCAATACGCTTCACGAAATCCGACACGTCGATTGGGGATGCCCGAAGAAGTTGCCAAATTGGTTGCTTTCCTTATCAGTGATGATAACGGCTACATCAACGGGCAGGTCATTGCGATTGACGGAGGAGAAAGTAATATGTATGGTAATCCATAGAAAAAATAATCACATTTTTTATGACATTTGAACAAATATTGCATAAGAGGCGTTCCGTTCGCCATTATGACCCCAATAAACCTATTGATGAGGAAATAGTGAAGCATTGCATCGAATTGGCTACGCTTGCGCCGAATTCATCCAATATGCAGTTATGGGAATTTTACCACATTACGGATGCCGATATTCTGAAAAAACTTGCTCGGGCTTGCTTGGGGCAACAGACGGCTGCGACTGCACAGCAAATGGTTGTGTTCGTTACCCGTCAAGATTTGCATCGGCAGCATGCCCGAAAAATGCTTGATTTAGAAAAACAAAATGTACTGAAGAACAGCCCAAAAGAAAGACAAGAAGCTCGTGTCAAACGATGGGAAACGTATTATGGTAAGGTGATGCCTTTTCTGTATGCTCGTTTTTTTGGTTTTTTGGGCTTGTTTCGTAAGTTGACCGTCAACGTTGTAGGACTATTCCGTCCGATTACGTATCAGGTATCGGAGAGTGATGTTCGCGTAGTTGTGCATAAGACTTGTGCTTTGGCGGCACAAACGTTTATGCTCGCTATGGCATCAGAAGGCTATGATACTTGCCCGATGGAAGGTTTTGATAGCCGTCGGGCCAAACACATTCTCAGATTGCCATGCGGAGCAGAGATAAACATGATTGTTTCGTGCGGTATTCGTACAGAAACAGGGGTGTGGGGCGAACGGATGCGATTGCCGTTTGAAGAAGTTTATAAGAAATATTGAAGAAAACGAATAGCTTGTTTTTGTGTTCGATTAGAAAATTAAATCGTTAAAAATCAGTCAATTGTTTTTTTTGTCCAATACCTTTGAGTGTATTTTGGTTGCTCATGTAGTTTCCTAAAACTGACAGTAACGAAGATAATGAAATAAAGTAAACGGCAACAGTTCGCCCTTTTTAGTCTTTGCTTTCAGCAAACTTTTTCTTACTTTCAACTTTTTCAAGAATTTTTTTCATTTCTATTGCATATTAATAAAAAAGTATTACTTTTGCCCCAACAAATAGGATATGATACAAAGTAGCAATTTTTTCGGTTTTTATTTCTTTTACTTTTATTTCTGTGATAAGAGCCGGGACTTGCTGTTGTTAAAATAAATAAAATAACATTCAATAAAAAGTCTCGGTTTTATCGGGGCTTTTTTTATTATATGAAACAAATGATTGCTATTCAGGGGATTAAGGGGTCGTTCCACTATCAGGCGGCAACGGAATATTTCGGTAATGACATTGAAGTGTTGGAGTGCGACTCGTTCGACAAACTCACGGTAAGCCTCATTGCGAAGGAAGCCTCACTCGGCGTGATGGCACTCGAAAACAGCATTGCCGGCTCGATTTTGCCCAACTACGCTCTTATTGACAATCTGAGTTTGCACATTATCGGCGAGCATTACATCGATGTGCAGCAAAATCTGATGGCACTTTCGGGGCAAAACATCCACGACTTGAAGGAAGTCCATTCGCACCCGATGGCGCTGCTGCAATGTAAAACGTTCTTTAAGGATTATCCGCACATCAAGCTCGTGGAAGACGTTGATACTGCCGAAACCGCACGCCGCATCCGCTGGAAACAGCTTTCGGGTATCGGGGCAATCGCCTCAAAATCAGCCGCCGAACTCTACGGGTTAGACATTCTGGCGGAAAGCATCCAGACGATGAAAGCCAATTCGACACGCTTTGTCATCGTCAAAACCAAAAATAAGGTTTTGCCCAAAAAGGAAATCAACAAAGCATCGCTCAAATTCCAAGTGGACCACAAACGCGGAAGCCTTGCCGCCGTACTCAACGCCATCAGCGACTGCAATATCAGTATGACCAAAATACAGTCGTTGCCCGTGATTGACACGCCTTGGAAATACGCTTTTTTTGTGGATATAATTTTTGAGAAATACGACGATTTTGAGAAAGCCGTAAAGTTGCTCAATATTATGGCAGACCATTTTAAAATTTTAGGAGAATATAAAAACGCACTGATATGATAGCATTAGCCGACAGACTGCAAACGGTCGAAGAATATTATTTTTCCAAAAAACTCAGGGAAGTCCGTCAGATGATTTCCGAAGGAAAAAAAGTTATCAATATGGGCATCGGGAGTCCTGATTTTGAGCCGCTTCCTGCCATTTCCGAAGCTCTCAAAAAAGGCTTGGAACACCCTGCGGCACACCAATACCAAAGCTATCAGGGCATTCCCGAAATGCGGAAAGCAATGGCGGATTTTTACCAAAACAAATTCGGCGTAACGCTTAATTTTGAGAGCGAAATCCTGCCGTTGATGGGGTCGAAAGAAGGCATTATGCACATCAGTTTGGCATTCCTCAATCCGGGCGATAAAGTGCTGATTCCCAACCCGGGATACCCGACTTATTCGTCTGTAACCAAGCTCGTCCAAGCCGAAGCCGTCTATTATAATCTTACGGAAGAAAACGGTTGGTTGCCCGATTTTGATGAACTTGGAAAAGAAGATTTGCAAAACGTCAAAATAATGTGGGTCAATTATCCGAATATGCCGACAGGGGCAAACGCTGATATGGCTTTTTATGAGAAATTAGTGCAATTCGGAAAGAAACATCAAATCCTCATCGTGAATGACAATCCGTACAGTTTCGTTTTAAACGAGAATCCGATAAGTTTGCTTGCTGTGAAAGATGCCGGCGATACCGTGTTGGAACTCAATTCGTTGAGCAAGACGTTCAACATGGCGGGCTGGCGTATCGGAATGTTGATGGGAAGCAAACCGCTGATTGAAGCCGTGCTGAAAGTGAAAAGCAATATGGACAGCGGTATGTTCTATCCGTTGCAGTGCGGTGCGGTGGCGGCGTTGCAGAGTGCCGACTCGTGGTATTCGCACTTGAACGAAATGTACGCCAAACGCCGAAACCTGATTTTCAAACTTGCCGATGCTCTCGGTTGCACGTATGACACCACGGCAAGCGGACTTTTCGTATGGGCGAAACTACCTGAGAGTGTGGTATCTGCGGAAGCGTATATCGACAAAATATTGCAGGAAAAACACGTTTTCATCACGCCGGGGAGCATTTTTGGGAGCAACGGAAGCCGTTATATTCGTTTTTCGCTTTGCACGACAGAAGAAAATATTGAAGAAGCGATTAGGAGGGTAAAGAAGTAAAGGGGAAGGTTAAAGGAAAAGCATAACGAGCCAAAGCCTGAAAGGCTGGCTTATTTCAGCCTAATGTGCAAACATTAGGATAAATAAATGTTGTGACAAAATATTTTAATATGAAAAAAGCCATTGTGATAGGTTTGGGACTCATCGGTGGGTCGTTTGCATTGGAACTGCGGAAGCGTTTCGGGTATTACATTTCGGGGATTGATGCCAATTTGGCAAATCTTCAGAAAGCGATGGAACTCAACATTATAGATGATGAGGCGAGCTATGACGAAATCGCCGATGCCGACCTCGTGGTGGTTTCCGTGCCTGTGAACGTCATTCCCGAAGTGGTTTGCCAAGCCCTTGACCACGTGGGCGAACAAACGCTGGTGCTGGATATGGGGTCGGTCAAAGAACGGATTTGCCAGTCGGTTGCCAACCATCCGAACCGCAAGCATTTTGTGGCAACCCACCCGCTGGCAGGAACGGAATTTTCGGGACCGGAAGCCGCTATTTACAATCTTTTCGATGAAAAAGTAATGATTCTTTGCGAAGTCGATAAAAGCGATTGGCGATTGCTCGATAAAGCGCTCGACATCATCAAAGCCTTGAAAATGAGGATAAAAATGATGCACCCCGACGAACACGACCGCCACATCGCCTACGTGTCGCACCTCTCGCACGTGAGTTCGTTTATGTTGGGGAAAACGGTACTCGAAATCGAAAAAAACGAACAACATATTTTCGATATGGCAAGCACGGGATTTGCTTCCACCGTCCGTCTGGCGAAAAGTGAGGCGAATACGTGGAGCCCGATTTTTTTAGAAAATAAAGAAAATGTGGTAAAATCATTAGATGAATATATTAAAAATCTGGAAGAATTTAAGAAACTCATTGTTAGCGAAGATAGTGAAACCATCAAAAAAACCATCAGAGATACGAATTATATTAAGAGGGTTCTCGGCGGTGGATGAAACCTCACCCCCGACCCCTAACACTTCCTCGCTTTCGCTCACATAAAGGAGAGGGGAGCTACTCAGATAGCATTGAGCTTTTTCTCCCCTCTCCTTTGGAGAGGGGTTGGGGGTGAGGAAAAAAACGGTTCGTGAGAGGAAATCCAAAGAAAAAAATCAATAAGATAACCTATAAATATTTAAAAATCAATACAAATGGAGATTACGAAAGAAAACAGAAAATGGCTTGACGATTTGCAGTTGTCGCACCCTGTGGTGATTGCCGGGCCGTGTAGTGCCGAAACTGAAGAGCAAGTGCTGAAAACGGCTCACGAACTCAAAAATACCGATGTGTCGTTTTTCCGTGCCGGCATCTGGAAACCCCGTACCCGCCCCGGAATGTTTGAGGGCGTTGGAGCGTTGGGTCTCAAATGGTTGCAACGCGTGAAAGCCGAAACGGGAATGAAAACCGCTACCGAAGTTGCCAACAAAGACCACGTGAAATTGGCGTTGGAACACGATATTGATATGCTTTGGATTGGCGCCCGCTCTACGGTGAGTCCGTTCATCATCCAAGAAATCGCCGACGAACTCAAGGGAACGGACAAAATCGTGTTGGTCAAAAACCCCGTAAACCCCGATTTGCCGTTGTGGATTGGTGCGTTGGAGCGGCTTTTCCTTGCCGGCGTGAAAAATCTGGGCGTTATCCACCGTGGGTTTTCTACGTATGAAAAAACGAAATACCGCAACATTCCCGAATGGCAACTCGCTATCGAACTTCAAAATAAATTTCCCGAATTGCCGCTCATCGGCGACCCTTCACACATCACGGGCAAACGCGATATGATTTTTGATGTGTCGCAAACGGCTCTCGATTTGAATTTCGACGGACTGATGATTGAAACGCACATCACCCCCGACGAGGCGTGGAGCGATGCTTCCCAGCAAGTTACGCCGCAAACGCTGGTGCAAATAATGAAAGATTTGCGTATCCGCAAGGTAACGACTTCCGAAGAAGATTACCAAAAGAAACTCGGTACGCTGCGGTCGCATATTGATGTGATTGACGACCAGTTGCTCGACCTTTTGAAAAAACGTATGGGCATTTCGGACGACATCGGGACACTCAAAAAAGAGAAAAACGTTGCCGTACTGCAAAATACGCGTTGGCACGCCATTCTCGGAAAGATGATTCTCGAAGGACAGCAACGGGATTTGAGTGAGGAATTTATCTCAAAAATCTTCAAGGCAATCCACCAAGAATCCATCAACCGCCAGGAGAAAATCGTAAACGGATAATGAGATTTTTTGAAATAGGAAAGCCGTCCGGAATGCGTTTCGGACGGCTTTTTTTGCATTTTTTATCGTTTGGAAGTAAAAATGCAATATTCTAATGTGAAATTCAAAAAAAACGTCAGTTTAATTTTGAATCAAAAAAATGAGTTTTGTGTAATAAAAATCGGTATTTTTGCGATAAATTAATGATTGCTATGAGATTTTTTAAAGTAATATGTGTTTTTATGCTATCCTTAATCAATGTGTATTCGCAAGAGGCACGTAAAATTTTATGGGATAAATCCGAAAATAAGCCAATTTCTTACGCCACTATATCAAGTGCTGATTTCCATACAATTAGTAATGAAGACGGTTATTTTGAAATCAAGGATCTGCAGTCGAAAATCCTAATTCAAAATGTGGCTTACCAACCACTCGAATTGGAGTATGTTTCTTATAAAGATAAAGATACTCTTTTTATGACACCGAACGTATATGAACTTGACGAGGTGGTCGTAAATCCGTCCGACCGTTATATGAGAATGATGAAAACCATTCTGACAGACTATGCTATGAAACCCCACCAAGAAAAATTTTTCTTAAGAGCTGTTGTTAGAAAAAATGGAGAATTTTATAAAATAGTGGATTTTTCGGGGTTTTTAGAGAAAAAAGTGCTGTTCAGCACAAAATTAATACCGATGCCTAAGGATAACTATACGGTGCAAATTGAGAATATCCGTAAGGTGGGAAGGGAAGATAAAAAACTTGATTATGGATTACTTAGCTTCAAGGAACTTTTGAACGGAGCAGTAACGCTCTTTACGCCTCCTGAAACGTTTAATTATTCCGTAAAAGATTCAGAAAGTGGATTTTACGAAATAAAAGCAAACTCAAAAGAAAAAGAAAAAATAGTGGCAGAAGGTCGTTTTTTGGCTGATAATTCGGATGATACTTTTCACGAGGTTCTCATTCAATATGACAATAAAAACGGAGCATTTGACAAAAAATTATGGTTGAAATACAGAACTGTGCTTTTTGACCAAACATCAACTTTCAAGAGAAATCCACAAACCAATAAAATGCAACTAAACATAACTGTCATAAAACCAACAACGGAAGCAATTATCAAAGATACAAGAGATGTTTTTGAAGCAACGTATGTTTTTCATGCGGTTCCTTTGGAAAATTCTATTGTCATAAAAAACAATATTAACATAAATAAAGATATGTTTGATTTAAACGGCGCCTACAATCCCGATTTTTGGGACAGCAATGAGGTGCTACTGCTTACCGATGAAATGCAAGAGTTTGTAAATCAAATAAATGCCTCGGGTAAAAAATCGGATTTTCGTAGCATAACTAATATGAAATAATGATGAGAATCTCAAGAAAAAGTAACTACGAAATGCTTTTTACGGATTATGTCCAATCGTTACCGCTTAATATCTTCCGCCAATGCGAGTATCTCGCTTGTGGCAATAGAAAATCGAAATTTTTAGGCAGATACAAGCAAGATGCTCGTGCCAGCAAAGGGAATTTCGGTTCAAAAACAAAGAAACTGCCCTTGTGATTGGGACAGTTTCTTGAATTAAAGAACTGATGTAATAACTACAACTTTATAAAAAAACCAACTTACATAAACTTCTGTTTTAGTTCAACCGGTAAGCCACACCGAGTTGTAAATATTGATGACGGAACATTGATACGCTACTGCCGTTGACGGATTTGAAGGGAGTGCTAAAACTGTGCCCAAAACCTATTTCTACCGCCATATCGTCCGTTATATGATAGCCAGCACTGGTCAAGAACATCATATTGAGCCTTTTGTAATCATCGTTTGCTTTCGTTATCTTGTTGTAACTACTGTTTGTCTGCGATTTGACTACCCGGCGGGCAGATAAGGAAATGTTAAATCCGAATCCTATGGTAGCATATAGCTCCGGTACTTTGGGCAGTGAAGCTTTTGCTAAAATAGGCAACGATATGTAGTGGGCTTTTTCAACAATTTTCGCGTCGGAATGACCGTCAAGAAAGGTTTTTCTTGAACCAATGTTGTTATAGTACAATTCCGTACGGGCTGACAAAAAATCCAATATCGGATATTCGGCATACCCCCCGGCATAAAACCCGATACGGTTTTTATCGTTATACATTGTTGAGTAACTATTGCCTACAACAACTACATTGGCTAAGTTTCCGCCGGCTTTGAGTCCGTAGCGGAGCTTGTTCATATCGACCGTTTTGGACGAGCTTTGGGCATTGGCTGACAAGGTAGCGATGAGGAGCAAAGAGATTGCTATGAATGTTTTGATATTCATTTTTATAGAAATAAAAGTTTAAAAAATCTTTTTTACGCTTTTCGGAATACAAAAATGTAGCCCTCGTTCTGATACGTTATTTGAAGCGTCTGGTTGTCGTCATTAAGCTGTATAGGGGCTTCAACTTTCTGGTCGTTAACAACGATATAATATACGCCCTTTTCATTAACCCATTTGTAAGTATCGGTTGCTGGGGTACATTGTCCATTATTATTTACGTAAAGACTGATTACAGCGGTGTCGTTTGTAACTTTGGCGTTTGAATTGTTGGTGCAAGCCACGTTGGTTACATCTGCCGTCTCGCCGGTTTGTATGACGTAGATAGCCCGTAATGTCCAGTTTCCTATAAACGGGTCGTTTGATGATTCGCTTTCGCCGGAAGAATTGCTGCAACTTGCGCCAACCAAAGCGGCGGCGAACAGTACGGAAAGTAATTTGATTGTTTTCATGATGATAAGGCATTAAAGTTATTTTTTGTTTTACTGTTTTTGATAAATTTTATCTGCCGATAGGCTTAACGATAGGGCGGATGGCATCAATGGCAATCGTGAAATACATATCGAAGTAATCGCCATTGTTGTACTCGTTTATTTTAGAGTTGAAATGCTGTACGTTTGCCATTGTCGCATCTTCAAAACTCGCCGAGCCGCCAATCATGGTGGTTTCGAGCAGGTAAAAATTCCTTTTGGTTTCATCGGTATAGTAGCCGAGATACACGTGTCCGGGTTGGAATACCATCACGGGGTGCAACCCGATTTTGCGTAATGCCCCACAGAGGAAAACCGTTCCGTCGGCACAATTGGCTTGCGTGTTGGCTACCATTTCATCGGCAAAGCGGATGTATTGGCTTACCACGTTGGGATTGCCGCTGCTTGTGTCGGTAATGCTGCTGTACTTCACGCCCTTGGCACGCAGCGTGTAGAACATGGCGGCAACTTGTTGCCATACGCTTTCTTCCGTACCGAGCTGGTAGCCTGTAAAGGCGTTGAGCGACGTCATGTCAAGCACATCTTTAAGGAAAGCGTCAATCACGGGGCTGTCTTCATTCACATACGAACCGAGCAGGAAGAACAGCGGATAGGTTTGGTTGTTCAGCCGTGCGGCAAGAACGCATTCATTGATAGCCCGATAGCTGACTTTCATGTTCTTACGCCCGATTTCTTTACCGGAAGAATCTTCGCATACAAAGGTAACATCGGTATAGCCCGGCTGTGCCATGTAGCGCAGGGCGTCGTATTTCCATTTGAGTTTGGGTGAGAACGTGTTGCTGCCTTGGCTGACCTGCTGGGTAACGACCGTTTCATAATTAAGGGCACTTTCTTGGACGGTAACCCGGATGTTCGTGGCGTTGTCGGCGGTAAAATGCACGTCGAAAAAGTCAATGGCTTGGTTGGTTTGTTTCTCTACTTCGGCAAGCCCGAAAATGACCGACGGATACACGGTGTTTTGCAGTCCGTCCTCAAAAGTTACGTCAAACGTTCCGGAGGCGGGAGCGTCGGGTTCGTTGCTGTCATTGGTACAACCTATCAGCACGGACAGGAAGAGCAAGAACGATAATCGGATAGTCTTTTTCATAATTCTTCGTTTTAATTTTTTGTTGCTACAAAGGTATTTGTCCACACCACAGTATACAATCCCTTGAAAATAGGAAAAAAAATCCCCCGAAAAGGGGAATTTTGGCTTGTCGGGATTTTTTGTTTGAATTTATCCGATAGGTTTTTATACTTTTGGAATAAAAATGAGATGAAACGGCTTTGTTGCACAATATATTATGTATGGATTTTGGGGATTTCGGTATCGGCACAAGAACGCACGGTCGCCGACAGCCTCGAGGTGGTACTTGCCCAATCCAGAGATTATCAGGAAAAAGCCCGTTTGCTTTTCAAATTATCCGACTATTGGTCATACCGCGATACGGCAATTGCCAAACAGAAATTGGTGCTTTCGGACAAATATATCGGCACGGATGCTTACTTGAAAGCCGCAAAAAAATTCTACGAAGCCGGTATCCATTTCGGGTACGACAATCCCAAAAGCGAATATTTGTACCTGCAGGCAGATTCGCTTTTGCAGGAATATAACACGCGCGAAGCCTACGAATACCGGGCGAAAGCGTGGCATAATTTTGCCGCCATACAGCAGATGAAAGGCGATAACAAAACGTTTCTGGACTTGACCTTGAATAAGTGTATTCCGATAGCCGAACTCTCGGGCAACAAAAGCCTTTTAGCGGGATATTACGCCGATATCGGTATCATTTTCAATAATATGAAAGAATATGGGAAAGCAATTTCGTATTTTGAAAAAGCCCTGAGCATTCTCGCCGACGATAAAGGCGAAAATTATATATGGACGAACTTGAACCTCTCGGAATCGTACTTGCGGTTGCGGCAAAGCGAAAACACCAAAAAAGCCCTTGATAATGCCGAAAATGCGTTGGTCTCACTGCCCGAATCGCAGTATAATTCACTGTTTTTCCTGCACAAAGCCCGTTATGAAAACGCATCGGACAATCCGCAGAAAGCCTACGGACTGCTTGAAGAAGGAATTGCGTTTGCCACGATGATGAATCTGGATTTTGACGTGCTGAATATGACCTACGAAAAAATCCAAATGCAAAAAGAAAACGGACAGCTCGCCCATGCCAAACAAGGATTGGAAGCCCTTCTGGGGAATCCTAAATATCTGGAACACAAGAGGAATCATCTGAATTTCTTACGGGAAATCATTGCAGTAGAAACTTCGCTCGGCAATTACAAAGAAGCATTGGCACACCAGCAATTGCTTCAAGCCATTAGCGACAGCATACAGGCAGAAAACGAAAAAACACAATTGCTTGACATGGAAATGCGGTACGATGCCGCCGAAAAAGAGAGACAATTGCTCATATTGCGGAACAAATCGGATAAGAACAAATTCATCTTTTGGTCGGCTGCGATTATTCTTGTTTTTACCACGCTTTTTTTGGCATACGTCATCGTGCAACGCAAGAAAAAATCACAGCAAACCCTTGAAATGCTCGAACGGCAGAAAAAAGGCGAAGTAGAAAAAGCCCTCAAAGACGGCGAGCAGCAAGAACGTATCCGTCTTGCCAAAGAGCTTCACGACGGACTGGGCGGGCAAATCACCGGCGTGAAAATGAAGCTCGAAAACGCCGCCGAAACCACCCCCAACCCAATGCTCGACAATGCCATTACGCACCTTGACAGCGTACTGAACGAACTCAGGCAGACCGCCCGGAACCTAATGCCCGAAACGCTCACCAAATTCGGGCTTAAGGAAGCACTCACCGATTTTTGCCTTAATCTCAATCAGAAAAACGTTAAAATATCATTCTACGACCAAAATCTTAACGAAATAAAAGACCCGCAATACCAAATCAACATTTACCGGATTGTGCAGGAACTCGTTGGCAACGCCCTCCGTCATGCCAATGCCACCGAAATACTCGTGCAATGCACATACCAAAACGGACTCTTGCTCATCGACGTGGAAGATGACGGAAAAGGGTTTGATATTCAGAGTAATACACGCAATCTCGGGCTGAATAACATCGAAAACCGGGTGAAATCGCTCAACGGTACAATCACTTTCGACACCGAGCCCGACAAAGGAACGACGGTAAGCATCGAAGCTCAAATCAATTAACAAAAAACAGGTACATCTATGGCAATGAATCATTTACATAAAAATCCCGAAACGGCTGCCGAAACTATCCGCATTGTGGTATGCGACGACCATCCGCTCATTACCGAAGGGTTGCAAAGTTATATCGAAAACAAAAAAGGTTTTGATGTCGTGGCAACGGCTTCATCGGCGGCTTCTCTTCACGAAGTGTTAAAAATAGCGGAAGCTGACGTGCTGTTGCTCGACATCAACCTGCCCGACGGCAACGGCATCGACCTGTGTAAAGATTTGAAGAAACAATATCCGCAACTGCGCATCATCGGGTTGAGCAATTTTAACGAACGCAGTGTCATCACCCGCATGATTGCCAACGGTGCTTCGGGCTATTTGGTCAAAAGTTCGTCGCTCGATACGTTGCTGCACGGTATTGAAGAAGTGTACGCCGGCAACGTGTATTTCGGCAAAGAAGCCCAGAATATCCTCGCTTCGTTGGCATCGGATACGGTACAGGAATTGCCACCCGTAACCCGACGCGAAAAGGAAGTGCTCAAATGGCTCGGGCAAGGACTTACTTCTGCCGAAATAGGCGGAAAAATGTTCATTTCGCCACAAACGGTTGATAGCCACCGCAAAAGTTTGATGCAGAAATTCGACGTGAACAAAACCGTCAACTTGATACAAGAAGCCAAACGATTGGGGTTTGTGTGAGAAAAAATCGGTTGTATTGCGACAAATTAATAATTACTATGGGATTTTTTTAAGCAATAGGAGTTGACTTATTGATTTACAATATTTTATTGTGTCTAACTTACATTAGTTTACATAGGTCAATATTTGAAAAGGTTTGTTTTTAAATTGTTGTTTTTCAATATTTTAAATTTTTCAAAATACTGTTTTCTTAAAAATGTAATGAAATTAAATTGTTGATTAATAGTTACTTACGTTTTTTTTGTGTTTAATCTATAATTTAACAGGACAGATGTAATTTCAAAAGAAAAAACAGCTATCTTCGTAAAATATTAATTTATAAATCATTAAGTAATAAAATCAACATTTTTAAAAGGCTTTCTAGCCACAGCAGTGATAGCTCTATTGGCAGGCTACGGTATCAGTAAAGGAATGAACAATAGTGAGGCGGAGCTTGAGGGTACAGTCCTCGCTAATATAGAAGCGTTGGCTGACGGGGAAAGTGCAGGTATGTCAATCGAATGCGATCGGTTAAGCTATGTAATAAAATGTCAAAGAATATGTACTAAAAATATTATTTGTGGTCGCATTTGGACTACCGATCAAGGCTACGGCAATTCGGTATCACTAAAAGGAACTTGCGTATGCGGAGCTGTATATTA
>JAUNTM010000086.1 GCA_030538675.1 Capnocytophaga sp. | reverse complement strand
GGGGTGAGGGCTCTCACGAAAATAAGATGCTAATAATCAACAGCTTGTTACATCGAACTCACGTAAAAAAAAGGTTTATTGGCACAAAGAATTATATCCAAAAAATAATAAAAGCTGATTTTGACATCCAAATAACGTATTTTTGCGATAAATAACCCGAATAATTATGGTGGACGAAACTAATTTTGCATCAATAACCGATGATAGGCAGTTCGAACGGTGTGCTTTGGATACATTCGCATACCAATACAAGCATAATGATGTGTATCGGCAATTCTGCGAATACCTATCAAAACATCCGAAAAATATACATTCGGCAAACGAAATACCTTTTCTACCCATACAGTTTTTCAAAAGCCATCGTGTGTATTGCAGTGATCAACTTCCTGAAATAACATTCAGCAGTAGTGGCACTACAGGTACGATTACATCCCAACATTTGGTAAAATCGGTATCGTTGTACGATTTGAGTTTTCGCAAGGGATTTGAACATTTCTACGGAAATATATCGGAATACGTTGTAATTGCATTGCTCCCGTCATATTTGGAAAGAACAGGCTCATCACTTATCTACATGGTGCAAGATTTGATAACGCTGTCAGAGCATCCCGATAGTGGTTTTTATTTAAACGAATATGATGTTTTGGCAGAAAAATTGCAAAAATTAGATGCTTCAGGGCAAAAAATAGTACTCATCGGGGTATCATTTGCACTGCTCGATTTGGTTGAGCAATATCAGTTTCAGTTAAAAAACACCCTTATCATGGAAACAGGCGGTATGAAAGGACGGCGCAAAGAGATGATTCGTGAGGAATTGCATTCCGTTTTATGTAACGGGTTTGGGGTTGATTGTATTCATTCTGAATATGGGATGACCGAACTACTCTCGCAAGGATACTCGCAAGGGAATGGTTTATTTCGAACCGTTCCCTGGATGAGAATTATGATTCGTGATACTGATGATGCCCTTTCGTGGCAGAAGACAGGGAAAAGTGGCGGTATCAATGTCATCGACCTTGCCAATGTACATTCGTGTAGCTTTATCGCTACGCAAGATTTAGGGCGAATGTATCCCGACGGACAGTTTGAAGTCATCGGACGATTTGACCACTCGGATATCAGAGGGTGTAACTTATTGGTTTTGTAATATTTAACCTATCAATTCTTTTACTTCATCGGCTATATAAAGTCGTTTTTCAGTAACTACAATTGGGCGTTTCAAAAAAGTATAATGCTCAAGAATAAAATTTTTGTAGTCAGTTTCAGAAAGCGATTGGTCTTTAAGTTTTCGTTCTTTGTACAATTGTGCCCGTTTATTGAAAAGCTGTTCGTAGCTATCGGCATAAAAGCGGAGTTCTTCCAATTCCAATTCTGTAATCGGTTGTTTTTTAACATCTTGCAATACAACATCATGAGCGATAGGAAGCTGTTTCATCAGCCGTCTGCAGGTGTCGCAAGTACTTAGATAATATATTTTTTTCATTCTCAAAGCTGTTGGTAATGTAAGAAATTTTGTACTTTTTCTATCGGAATACGAATGATAATTGCCCCTGCGGCATAGCTTGCTATTTCGTACGGATTATAATTGAGAATCAAATCATTACCTTCAAATCCGACACTCTGCGGAAGGTGAAATTTGTCATCTTCAAACCAAAAACCGCTTTCGTTGAGCAGATTTTCTTGTGTAATATTCTGTTGTGTTCTGAATTCGCTTTCGGCAATTTTCATAAATTGTTCTATATCCGTGAAAAGCGAATCGTTGGCGATTAATTGTCCGTTTGACAAATCAAAATTCAGATAATCCGTCGAGCCAAAACCATGAGCCCCTCCCAGAAATGAATACGATTTGGACGCAATGGAAAGCATTTTTTTATTTTGAAAAGAGATGCTGTCACTAAGAATTAGCTCGTAAGGCGGGATTTCGGGGAAATGTTCGTGCAAATCATTGTATTCGTCCATGAATACATTTATCGCTTGTTCTACCGTCAATAAACTGTCAATTACAACACCGCTTTCTTGGTTGCTAAGAATAAAATTGGTGATACGGGAGCGAACAGTTTTGTTATAATTATCTGCAAAATGGACAGGTTTTTTACATTCCAAATAATTTAGAAATAATGATGCACAAGCCGTGTTATCACAATCGCTTGCCGACTGTTGCTCTACGATTATTTCGCGAAACGATGGTTTGTCATTCTGGCAACTTACCAAGAAAATGAGTAATCCTACGCTACATATAATTTTTCTAACCATCATGTTTACCGTTTTTTATTTATTTTTTCAATGTAAATATTCCTGCTGACGAGAGCTGAAATAGTGATATTATTGCCGTCAACGGCTATCGTCATCGATTGGTCAAAGCGTTCTTTGTCGATAACAAGAATCTCGTTGCCCAAGCCTAGCGAAAGTTTGTTGAGGTGGCGTAAGAATTCGACAGAGGTATCTTTAACACCAATACACATTGCTTTATCGCCTGCAACAAGGTCGCTAAGTAATGGATTATTATGCAGTTGTAGCACTCCGTCACGGCTTGGAATAGGATCGCCGTGAGGGTCAGTGCTTGGATATCCTAAGAAAGCATCCAACTTATCGACCAACTTGTCAGATTTGACATGTTCGAGCTCTTCGGCTATATCGTGTACTTCTTCCCAACTAAAGTCCAATTTTTCAACCAAAAAAACTTCCCATAACCTATGTTTTCGGATAATTTTCACAGCCGTGAGACGTCCGCACTCACTCAATAATGTGCCTTGGTACCGCTTATAACGCACCAAATCCTTTTCCGAGAGCTTTTTGAGCATATCGGTTACTGAGGAGGCTTTGGTGTTCATCGCTTCTGCGATAGCATTGGTGGTAACTTCCTTTATATTTCCAGCCGAAAGGTGGAATATCGTCTTTAGGTAATTTTCTTCGGACAATGTCATGCAGGAAGTGTTTTTTTAGCTGAACTTATTTTTCGAGTTCGGTAAATAAAGCTTTGAGTTCAGTAGCGTCATGAGGTTTCATCTTTCCGGCAAGTACCAGACTGAGTTGGCGGCGGCGTAAAGCCCCCGCATAGCGTTCTTTTTCGAGTTCGGTTTCAGGGATTATTTCGGGGACTTTCGTAGGTTTGCCTTGGTCATCAATAGCTACAAAAGTATAAATGGCTTCATTGGCTTTACTCCGGGCTCCGTTAACTCTGTTTTCAACCCAAACATCAATAAACACTTCCATCGAAGTGGAAAAAGCTCTCGATATAGAAGCCTCGACTGTAACAACACTGCCGAGCTTGATAGAGTGATTGAACGCCACATGGTTGACCGATGCCGTTACCGTTGGGTGGTGCGAATGCCGTTGTGCTGCAATACTGGCGGCTCTGTCCATACGGGCGAGCAACTCCCCGCCGAACATATGGTTCAGATGATTTGTTTCGCCTGTCAATACCAAGTCCGTCAAGATAGTACGAGACTCCGAGGGTGTTTTTCTCTGCATAATGAGTACTTATAATCCTTAAATTTATTGGTTTGTCAATACCCAACCGTCCAAATTTTGAGTGTCTTTTATTTTTTGTTTGAGGCGGTCAGCATCAGTAATGTCATCAAATCCCGCATAGCTTACTTGATAAAGTCCGTTTTTATTCCTCCCTACGATAACGGCATCGGGAAATCCCTTTTTGCGAAGATGGGCGACACGGGCTTTCGCATTTTTTTCGTCCTTGAAAGATCCTGCTATAAGATGGTATTTTTTGCTTGCCAACGCTTTGTCACTTGCCGACACCCCCGATTTTGTTTCGGCAGTCTTAGTTGTTGACGGCTCTTTTTTGTCCGCTGTCTTGGCGGCTTCTTTAGGAGTTTCTTTTACAGCAGCTTCTTTCGGTTTATCATCAGATACCTTGTTCTCGGTGGCCGTGGGAGTTTCTTTTTTAGCCACTTTGTTGAGACTTATTGACGCCGGCGGCAACATCACGGGCTGACTGTTGAAAAACGTAGCTTCGCTCAAGCGCTGTTCTACACCTTCTTGTACCTCACTCTCGGCTACGGCTATCTCCTGCACAGGGGCAGTCTCTCCCATATTCAAATACGTATAAGCTCCATATCCAAGCGCACTAAGTCCTATCACGGCAATAGCAGCGTATTTCAATAAGCCTTTGCTCTTCTTCGGAGCAGACTTGATGTTGGATTCTGTTGGAGTTGTGGTTGCAGTTTCTGCAACTGATTCCGCAACAGGCGTTTCAGGCTTGGGTGCTTCGGGGGTTACTTCATGGGGTACAAACGTAGACATACCAAATGATTCTGTCAAGAAATTAACATCCTCTGACGCTTCAAAGACGGTACGTCCTTCGGCACTATGTTTCAGTATTCCGATATTGTGCAATGTAAGGACTTCATTTTCTTGAAGTTTCCCTTTCCAATTTTCAACCGTTTGTGTTACAAAGTTCTCAGCCTCTTCGTAGCTTACCTCCGAAGTTTCCGATATGTGTTTGATAAGCAATCCATCATTGGAAGTCAAACTCGAATTGAATGTCAGCTCTCGCTTAGGCGGTGCGAAAGATTTATCTTCAAAAAGCCTTGCCGACTTACGGTTAGAGATAAAAGCTCCGAATTTCGGGATGATTACACACTGGTGGTTGTAGAGAAGTTCTTCTACGTAGACGCTTAATTCTTTCATTAGGAATTCATTTGGATTAATTACCTTTTACAATTATTGGGTGAAACACGGTTTAAAATACTTATTTATAACAGCATTATACACCAAAGTACAAATGTATGAAAAATATTTATAGTATACAAAAATATTTATCGATAGTACAGTATTTGCCTTTAATATTTACATAATTCGCTGATAATTTGCTTCTTTGTGGAGCAATGGCAAAGGGGCTGCTATTTAAAAAATGACCCGAACAACTATATCTCTCGAAAACAATAATTTATTTACCACTCAAAATTAATGAACGCCTATTGGAAAGAAAGAGACCTAAAACAAAAGTCATTGATTACCGGTGTATTAAATGTTTTTTTTATACTATTGAGTAGAGAAATCCAACCTAAAAAAAGACTATTAAAACTTTTTTTAGTATTTTTGTCCTATGAAAAAACTCCTCCACATAGGCATATTCATTTTTGCCTTCGCGATATTGTTCAGCAGTATCCGAATGGGTGTGTATTTTTCATTTTATATATTTGATAACGAGGATTTTGTAGAGCAATATTGCGAGAACAAAGCTACCCCCGAGATGGAATGCAACGGAAAGTGCAAATTGGGAAAAATTGCCAACAACCATTCCGAAAACGATACAAAAGGCTTTAATTTTGAAGATTTCAGACAAGAAATTACATTTTTCATACAGCAAATCCCTGATTTTGAGTTTGCAGATTTCCGATACAAAAAAACGGTCTTTTCCCATTCGGTTTTAGACGAAAAAAATATCGGTACTGCCGTTTTCCGCCCCCCGATTTTCTAAGTTTTTATTTAAAATAATTTTCACAGCAGAATGAAATTGTAAAAAACAATAGTATTCTGCCAAATCCTTTTTTATAAAAAATAAAAACTCGTTTTCTGTTAAAATTACAGATGACACAATACTTAATACAATGAAAATCAAAATAATAATAGGAATACTAAGCATATTCACAATACTTTCGTGCGGAAAAGATAACGATGGAGGAATGCCCGAACCCATAAATAATTTCAAAGAAGCCGCCAAATTTGTCAATGACGGACACACCATAATCGTCAGTACGGATAGCGGGAAATTTTACAGCGGATATAACCAAATTTCTATTTCAATCGCTGATAATCAAGGAAATAAAATATCTCCCGAAACCGTTACACAATTCCCTGAAATGTCAATGCTCGGAGCAGACGGTACCGTAACCCACAAACATTCCTGTCCGCACACTTCCGAATTGGAAAAAGCAGAAGATTATACCGGATACATTGTTTTCCAGATGTTTACAAAAAGTGACACCGGGTTTTGGGATTTGAAACTCTCATACACCGCTGGAGGAAAATCTTATGAAGCAACACAGCGGATTGACGTTTTGGAACAAAAAAACACCAATTTGGCAGTAAAACCGTTTACGGCAACAGACGGAAAACGATATATTTTAGCACTTATTTCGCCTGAAAAACCAAAATTGGGCAGCAACGAACTCATCGCAGGACTTTTTAAAATGGAAAGTATGAACTCGTTCCCAATCGCGGAAGGATTTACCCTCAAACTCGATCCCAGAATGCCAGGTATGGGAAACCACTCATCACCCAACAACATAGACCTTACCCAAGACTTCAACGGATTTTATAAAGGAAGTGTAAATTACTCTATGACAGGCGATTGGACGCTTAATTTCATTATGCAAGATAAGGAAAAAGCAGTCATCAAAGGTACGGAAATTACCGGTAGTAACGAAAAAAGCGACCTGCATTTTGATGTTATTGTAGAATAATTTTAACAGAAATACAGCCGTAGAATGCGTATTCTACGGCTGTTAATTTTTAAGATGATGAAAAAAATACTATTTTTATATTTTATTAGCACTATTGCACATTCCCAAGTTCCTACAAAAACCGACAGTCTTGTACAGTTAAGCGAGGTAATTTTGATAGAAAAACGGTCGCCAGAACTGAAATCGCCTAACAAAATTTTGTCATCCATTGACGAATATTTAGAAACGTCGGGAAGCGTATCGCTCATAAAAAGAGGGGCTTATGCTTGGGAACCGTTCCTCAACGGAATGGGAAGCGAACGCATTGTTACCACTATCGGTGGAATGCAGATTTTCGGAGCGTGTACCGATAAAATGGACCCTGTAACCTCATACGTGGAAACTTCTAATTTATCCGAAATTAACATTCATTCAGGGCAAAGCGGTTGCCACTCGCAGGCTTCCATTGGCGGAAGTATCGACTTGATTCCTCGAAAAGCAACATTGGCAAACGAAAAATCATTTGCTGCAAATTTGCAATCAGGATTTGAAACCAATAATGCACAACGGATTTTTATGGGAAATTCGCAATTTTCTTCCCGAAAAATAGCAGTCAGAGCAGCTGCTTCCTACCGAAAAGCCGATAATTATCACGCTGCAAAACGTACCGAAATCCTGTATTCGCAATTTGAAAAATTTAATATTTCCACCGACTTAAATATCAAAATTAGCGAAAACAAAACGCTTTCAGCCGACATTATTTATGACAAAGCACAAGATGTTGGCTATCCTGCACTGCCGATGGACGTGGGTTTGGCAGAGGCTCTCATCGGGTCGGTTTCTTTCAAAAGCCGTTTTTACAATCGTAAACTAAAATTTTGGGAATCAAAGATGTACTACAATACGGTTACGCATAAAATGGATGACACCCAGCGTCCTGACGTCCCTATCCGAATGGATATGCCGGGGTGGTCTGACACAGCGGGATTTTGGTCAAAAGCCGATGCGGTATATCAAAATCATACAGCGTCATTGCAAATTAGCGGATTTTTTAACACTTCTACTGCCGAAATGACAATGTACCCTAACAATCCTGCTGAAAAACCGATGTTTATGTACACATGGCCCGAAGTAAAAACGTATTCCGCCAACGCTTCTTTTAATGATAAATACCGTATTAACAGTAACTTACATTTTATTTTCGGTGGTGGGCTCAATTTTCATCACAATTATGTGGCGAGCCGTTCGGGATACGACAGCAACCGCATTTTTTACCCCGATATGCCACGTGGAAAATCAAGGGTTTTACCAAGCCTGAATAGTTCTTTTCTCTTTGAAAAAGAAGCCTTTACAATTACTATCGGTGGTGGTTACGGACAACGGGCTCCCTCGGTATCGGAAGCGTATGGTTTTTATCTTTTTAACAGTTTTGACCGTTACGATTACATCGGAAATCCGTTGCTCAAAAACGAAACTTCTTACGAAACGAATATTGCGGTTTCTTACGGAAAAAAACGGACAAAAATTGACTTGAAAACCAATTATTTCCATATTAAAAACTATATCGCAGGTGTTATAATGGCTGGCACACCGATGACTATCGGGGCGAACGGACTCAAGGAATACCAATCCTTACCGCATGCTAATTTGTTAAATATTTCACTCGGTTTCCGTCATTATTTTTCGGCAGAATGGTTGCTCAAAAGCGATTTCGGCTACGCTTCCGCCAAAGATAATACCCGCCAAAACCTGCCTTTCGTGCGTCCGTTAAGCTATTCTTCGGAAGTTATTTTTTCTAAAAATGGATTTTCGGCATCGGCTTCCGTGCAGGGAGCTGCCACCCAAACGGATTTTGCTCCGGCTTACGGCGAAGACCGAACGCCTGCTTACACAGTTTTCAACACCTCTGTAAGTCAGTCATTTATAAACCAAAGACTGACATTACAAGTAGGTTGCGAAAATATTTTCGACCGCTATTACAGTACGTTTGCCGACTGGAACAACATTCCCCGAATGGGTAGAAACGTTTTTTTGATGGCAAAATATTCGTTGTGAAACTTCAAAGATGATGGCTCACTCATGCTATTGCATAGAAATAAACGAGCGAGCCATTTTTAAATTTCCAAGAAAATCTTTCTGGCAAACCGTCTTTAGTTTACAAATATTCGACTTTCAGATTTTCTATCTTTCCGTTGAATTTTTCAATTTTTCCCAATGGGAAAACTAACGTTTGCACCCAGTAACGAGGGTCTTTTTTGACGTTAGCATCATCTTTATGAGGTATCACTCCGAGGGTTTCTTTGAGCGTACCATTCACGTACAATGCAGTTTTCTTGTGGGTTCCTTCGATGGCAATGGTTACTTTTTGCGCTGTGGGAACAACATAATCAAATTGATAATCGTATCCGTTACGGCTAAATCCGATTTTTCCGTTTTTGGCATCCGTAAGGTAAAAAACGGCCTCATCTGAGGAGAATAAAGCTGTTCCGTTAGGATTTTCACCCGCGGTCAAATCAAAACTTACGCGATAATCCCAGCCGATATTTTGCATTTTTTGCCCAAGGAGTTTTCCTTTTTTAGGTTTTTTAAGTTCAAATACGATGCCTTTTTGAGATTTCGCAGGAATAGAAAGCATATTCAGACCGGGGGCTTCGCTCAAAAGTTTTCTTTTCACATCAAATTCTTCAAAAGGAATTTGCGCATCCCTCCCTGTCCACATCTTGACGGAAAGCGTTTGCATCGCTGGAAAAAGCCTGTGATACACATCTTGCGTACTGATGCCATTGCCTACATGGTCATTCCAAACAGCAAACATTCCGCCTTTGATTTGCGGATGTTTTTCTTCAAAAATCTCTCTCCCGATGACGGCAGGTGTCCAATTTTCATAGAGATATTTCGTGTCCAAATAATCTTTATAGTACCCGGCGGCAGGTACAATGTACACCATTCCGTCGGGAATGCTCAGCACGTCATAACCAAGGGAAATCATATCGCGGGGCTCGGCATACCCATTGTACCAACAGTTCATTAGCACATTCTCCACTTTCACGGGTGTGTTGCCTTTGGCATGCGTAAGAGCTCCCCAAAGAGCGGCTTTTTTGCCGTATTTTTCTATTTCCTTGATGTAATAATCGGTAAAATACCGGAATTTTTCCACTACCAAGCTGTCTTTATTGCTATACTCATCTGTGCCGATATGAACGTATTCGTTTATGAAAACAGGATTTTCACTTTCCAAATATTCTTTAAAAAGCCCATCTAAAAAGCGATAGGTTTCGGGCTTGAACAAATCTAAGTGGTCCATCCCGTACCCGTTACTTCCTATCTCGGGCAAATACTGGGAAAAAGCCAGTGTGTGAGCCGGCGCATCGATTTCAGGAATGACCGTAACGCCTTGTGCTAGTGCTTCAAGTTGGAACTGGCGGAATTCGTCTTTTTTATAGTGTCCGTCTTTGGCTGCCAACCCGGGATATGTATCGCTTTCTAAGCGAAACGCCGAATATGTTTTGTCCCAATCATTACCAAAATGCTGGACAAATCCGTTGTCATTCAAATGCACTTGAAATGTGTTCATTTTGTAATAAGACATCAGTTTTACAACAGATTTCAAATATCCCAATGAGAAAAATTTACGTCCAACATCAAGCATAAATCCCCGCATCGGGTAGTTCGGAAAATCGGTAATTTTTCCTTTGGGCAAAGTATGCGATTGCTCAAGCATCTGCAGTAGCGTCCGCGTAGCCCAATACAACCCAACAGTACTGTTGGCAGTAATTTGTATCGTATTGTTTATCTCGATGTTATACGCTTCCTTTCCGTTGTTTTTCAGTGAATTAGGGTCTATCGTAAAGAAAATTTTTGCTCGGGACACGTCGTTTTGGAAAGTTAATTTCTTTCCGAACATTTCCTTATAATCAGCAACAAATTGTGTCGCTATTGGAGTAGAAGCAACATCTGCAGTAAGCGTTATTTTTTCTGAAAATAAAAAATCGCCCTCACCG